>JBBJOD010000120.1:0-10612 GCA_037721715.1 Chitinophagaceae bacterium
CGGAAATAGGTTCCAGGTTTCCAATAACGGGCGGCTATTATAAAATTTTTGCTGAATGTTACCATCCTTCCGTAGCCTTTGCCATCAATTGTATTATCCTTATCTCCAATGCAGCTTCGCTTGCCGGTGTTGCCCTGATAGGCAGCGAATACATATCAGAAATACTATTCAATATACCACCAACCGATTTTGTAAAAGCCTTGATCGCCATGGTTGCCATTGCATTGTTCTATGGTGTAAACCTGGCCGGCCTGCGCATGAGTTCGAAAACACAAAATGTTTTAATGCTTATCAAGATCACCATGATCCTGGTATTGATAACGGCCTTGTTCTTTCCGGCCAACTACAATACCAACGCGATGGCCGCTACCGCGCAGATTGATTATAGCTGGGGCGATTATTTAAAATCGTTTGGGGTGGCGCTGATCTCAGTGTCTTTTACATATGGCGGTTACCAGCAGTCAATCAATTTCGGAGATGAGGTGCATTTGCCCAGGAAGACAATTCCGCGGGGCATATTCGCAGGTATCGTGATCATCATTGTTTTGTACCTGCTGGTGCAGGTGGCTTACTATAATATTATCGGATTCGAACAATTGAAAACAACGCGTGGAATTGCTGCGGTTGTAGCGGAAAAAATTTTCGGACCTACCGGTAAATATATATTTACTTTATTGCTCTTTTTTGCAGTGCTCGCCTATGTAAATGTGTTAATGCTTAGCAATCCACGTGTAATGTACGCGATGAGTAAAGATGGTATATTGCCGGCCGCCTTCAAAAGAAAGAATGTGGAGAAAGACGTGTTGACTGTGAGCCTTACGGTATTTTCACTAATTTGTGTACTCGTTTTGTTTTTTGCCAACACGTTCGACAAAATACTTGGTTTCACCATTTTTCTTGATTCCATAGGTATGGCTACTTCAGCGGCAACCATTTTCATATTAAGAAAGCGAACAAAACACCTCGATAATACAGGCATCTATACCATGAAATTTTTTCCGGTAATGCCATTGATATTTATAGGAGCTTACTTATTTGTAGGTATCAGTATTTTCATTACCATGCGCGATCTTGCCTTAACGGGCCTTGCTGTTTTTGCCGCGTTTTTAATTATTTATTTCATAACAGCCAGGTTCAGACGTACCTAGCAGCTTCATTGCGTTCTTCTACAATAATTAATTATGGACTTGTCTTATATCTTAAATGAACTGGGTGAAGAAAGGGAGAATTATTATAACGCAATAGCACCTCCCATCTTTCAAACCAGCAATTTTGCATTCAGAAAAGTGGATGACCTTCGAAAAGTTTTCGAAGATGAAATGTCCGCTTATTTATATAGTCGAGGCATCAACCCTACGGTAGACATACTCAGGAAGAAACTAGCCGCATTGGATGGCGCCGAAGATTGCCTGGTTTTTAACAGCGGGTCGGCAGCTATTTTCGCTTCCGTTTTAGCGACGGTAAAAGCAGGTGATCACATTGTTTCGGTAAACAAACCTTATACATGGGCGCAAAAGATGTTCGATGATATTTTGCCGAGGTTTGGAGTAACCACCACCTATATCGATGGAAGGCTTATCGAAAATTTTGAAAGGGCCATCCTGCCTACCACTTCTTTAATTTACCTGGAATCGCCTAATTCATGGGACTTTGCCCTGCAAGACCTCCAGGCGGTTGCTGAACTTGCCCGTGCCGAAAACATAACAACCATTTGCGACAACAGTTACTGTACACCCCTATACCAAAAGCCGATCTTGCTTGGGATTGATATGGTACTGCAGTCTGCCACCAAATACATCAGCGGTCATAGCGACACGGTAGCGGGGGTGCTCACTGGCTCTAAAAGCAGGATGAAAAAAATTTTTGATAGTGAATATTTGAATATAGGAAGTGGCATACAACCTTTTAATGCGTGGCTGCTCATTCGCGGACTGCGAACGTTGCCTAACCGTCTTCAACAGATCACGCATACCACCCATCAAGTGGTTAGTTACCTGAAACAACATCCGAAAATCGAAAAAGTGATTGTACCTTTAGACGCATCGTTTCCACAATATGAATTGGCAAAACGCCAGATGGAAGGTGCCTGTGGCCTGCTTAGCTTTGTTATCAGGGTGCATCATATGAAACAGATCGATCATTTTTGCGAGTCTCTTAGCCATATTTTAATTGCTGTTAGCTGGGGTGGATATGAAAGCCTCATAATACCAAAATGCGCTTCCCTGCAACCAGCCGAGTTTGACGCAGCCCTCCAGGAGCACCGCATGTTGCGGATGTATGTTGGGTTGGAAGAGCCTGAATACCTTATCGCAGATCTTGACCAGGCCTTGGCAAAAATAACAACATAGACGTAACAACAATATGATGAACGGTGCGCCTGTTTAAGCATAAACTTGAATGAATTAATTATTTTTGGACTTTTCTAGAGAAGATTCCCGGAATCTTTGTAGTTAAACAGATTCTTAAATACCGTTTATGTTCCAAAAGGCTTTGTTCGTATTCTTATTGGCAGCTATAACTTCCTTACCTCTATTTGGCCAGGACACATGGGACCTCAAACGAGCTGTAGATTACGCAATAACAAACAATATTTCAGTAAAGCAGGCTAATATTTCTGCCACACAGGCAGAACTGGATTTTAAAGTCAACCAAACAGGCATCTACCCAACCGCTGTTTTCAATAACAACTGGAACATGAGCTTTGGAAGAAGGGAAAATCCGACTACCGGTATCTTCGAGAACACCAATGCGCTTGCTTCCACTTTTAACTTCCAGTCATCTTTCAACATCTTTAACTTTTACTCGCAACGAAATACGATAGCCGCCTTCAAGTACCAGCTTGCTTCTTCGCAGGCAACGGAACAAAAGGCAAAAAATGACATCGCTCTGAGGGTAGCAAATGTTTTCCTGCTTGTGCTGCAGTCTAAAGAACAGGTCGGTATCAATGAATTACAAATTAAACTAACCACAGAGCAACTGGGAGTTACCCGCAAACGGGTCGACGCAGGATCGCTACCTGAATTGAATGCGGCAGAAATCGAGGCGCAATTGGCAAGAGATAGTTCCACCTTTGTTAGCTCCGTTGCCAACAGGGAATTACAATTGCTGCAGTTAAAGGCAATACTCAACCTGGATGCAGGTGCCCCTTTCGATATTGTGACACCTGATATTGAATCCATGCCTATGGAAAGCCTGGCTGATATGCAGCCTGAGGTCGTCTATAACCTGGCTCTTACAAATCTTCCGCAGCAACGTATTAATGATCTTAACCAGAAAGCAGCTGAAAAAAGGCGGGATGCTGCAAGAGGTGCTCTGTATCCTTCTCTCGGAGGGTTTGTAGGCCTGTCTACTAACTTCTACTCTCCTCTACAAAGATCTATACCAGGGAGTACGGCTTCAGGAGAACAGTCAACCGGCTTGTTCGTAAGAAACGCCGGTACAACACTACCTGTATTTTCACCTACCTTCACCGGCAAAACAGTAAACAGGTCTTTCGGACAAATATGGAATGGTTTCGGTACCCAGTTAAGCGATCAGTTCGGACAGTTAGCGGGAGTAGGTATAAGTGTTCCCATATTTAACGGTTTCCAGGCGAAAACAAACCTGTACCGGGCCAACCTCAACATCAAAAGCGTGCAATTGCAGAGAGAACTGGATAACCAGACCTTAAAGCAGGAGATTTATACCGCCTATAACAATGCAGTAGCAGCTTTACAGCTGCATACTTCCAGCCGGAAGGCCGTTGAGACCGCTCAACGAAGTTACAACCTGGGTAAGAAAAGATACGATGTCAACCTGTTGTCTTCTTTTGAATTGATTACCAACCAGAATAACCTGTTCCGAGCGCAGATTGACCTGCTTCTCGCCCGTTATGATTATGTCTTTAAAATGAAGCTGCTTGAATTTTATAAAGGGCAGGGGATGAGATTTTAATGGGTGAATAGTCAATGGTCAATGGTCAATGGTGAATGGGGTTAAGGAGTGATGAGTTATGAGTTATGGTGATGAGTGAATGTAAATATTCAGCATGCTGTGTTTAAAATTTGTTGAGTTTAAAACCTATATAAATATTGCTGATAGCTTAAAGCTGACAGCCATAAAAAGATTACAAAAATTTAAAAAACCGTATGAATAAGAAGTTGCTATGGACCATAATAGGAGTAGTTGTACTCGTGGTGGTACTCGTTGTGCTTAAGAAGACCGGCGCTTTGGGCAAAGAGGAAGGCACAAAAGTCTCGGCCGAAAAAGTAGCACGACGCACGATAATAGAAACGGTAAATGCAAGTGGTAAATTATTCCCTGAGGTTGAAGTAAAAGTGAGTCCTGATATTTCCGGCGAAATCGTGGAACTGGTGGTTGAAGAGGGAGACAGTGTAAAAAGGGGACAGATTCTGGCAAAAATCTATGCGGATATCTATACCACCCAGCGCGACCAGGCAGCGGCACTTGTAAACCAGCAACAGGCTACGGTTTCCAACAGTTCTGCCCAACTTGAAGCCTTAAAGGCAACGATGGACCAGGCAAAAAGAGTTTTTGACCGGCAAAAGCAATTAATGGATGAGAAAGTGATATCCCGTTCAGAATTTGAACAATCGGAAAGTTCATTCCTGACATCCCAGGCCAATTACAACGCAACCATCCAGGCAATAAGAGGTAACCAGGCGGGCGTATCCAGTGCACAGGCAAACTTGTCTAAAGCCAATAAAGACCTGAGCAGGACTGCAGTGCTGGCGCCAATGAATGGAGTAATTTCACTGCTTAATGTAAAAAAGGGTGAGCGGGTAGTGGGTAATTCCATGATGGCCGGAACAGAAATGATGAGGGTAGCCGATATGAACCTGATAGAGGTGATTGTTGACGTTGGCGAGAACGATATACCTAAAGTTCATTTTGGTGATTCTGCTGTGGTAGAAATAGATGCCTATAATAACCGGAAATTTAAAGGGTTGGTAACTAAAATAGCAAGTAGCAATAGCACCGCTTCACAGGTTACCAGTACCGCAAATGATGTTACCAATTATAAAGTGCATATCCGTTTGATACGCGATAGCTACAAAGATCTCTTTGAAGCCGGTACAAAGAAGAATTTTCCCTTTCGCCCAGGAATGAGCGCAAGTGCGGATATCCAAACAAAACGCCATGAAAATGCATTGTCTGTACCCATTAACTCCGTAACAACGCGGGAAAAAAATTCTGACAAAGCAGTTGACAATTCGAAAGAAATAAACATTCAAACCTCCAATGCGGAGCCGGAGAACGAAGCAAAAGCTGTTTCTCCCGACCTGGATGAGGTGGCATTTATCCTTGACAAAGATAACAAAGTGAAAAAAATCAATGTAAGAACAGATATACAGGATATTAATTACATTGAAATACTTAGTGGCCTGAAAGAGGGCGACCAGGTAGTCACCGGTCCGTATAGCACCGTGAATAAAATCCTTAAAGACGGCATGAAAGTGACCGTGGTAGATAAGGAGAAATTATTTGAAGTAAAGAAGTAGTAAAGAAACGTTTGTTAAATATGAAGTTCGGCGTAATTGGAAGTGGAAGCTGGGCAACAGCTTTAACAAAGATTCTTACTCATAATAAACACCCCGTTAACTGGTGGGTCAGGAATGAAGCCTTTATTCAACACCTGCTTCAACGGCACCATAACCCGAACTACTTAAGCACGGTATATTTTGATACCTCTTTATTGTCGCCACAGACCGATATTACATCTGTAGTTGCAGGCAGTGATTGTATCATCATTGCCATCCCTTCTGCATATGTTTCTGATGCGCTGCGACCATTAAGCGCTGGAGCTTTTTCAGGAAAGAACCTGCTATCTGCGGTTAAAGGTATCCTGCCTGACTGTAACCAGCTTCTTAATACATACCTTGATAATCAATTCAGTTTTCCTCTTCAAAACTACTTTACCGTGATGGGTCCCTGCCATGCTGAAGAAGTGGCAGCGGAAAAACTTTCATACCTCACATTTTCCGGAACAGACGAAATAATAACCCGCGAAATTGCCAAATGCTTTCGGAATGATTACCTGAACACAATTATCAACAACGATATTTATGGTGTTCAGTACGCAGCTATCCTTAAAAACATTTATGCGTTAGGAGCCGGTATTGCTCATGGCCTGGATTATGGAGATAATTTCCTGAGTGTGCTTATTGCCAATAGTGCAGATGAAATGGCGGGCTTTCTGAAGAAGGTAGGGATTGCACATATTGAAGTAGGAGTACATGCGGAGGAAGATCCGGTTTCCCATAAAAAGATTGCAAATTATGCAGCATCTGTATACCTGGGCGATTTGTTGGTCACCTGTTATTCCCCTTATAGCCGCAACCGAACTTTTGGAAATATGATCGGCAAAGGTTATTCCGTAAAAGCTGCCCAACTTGAATTGAATATGGTGGCTGAGGGATACAATGCCAGCAAATGCATACACTTACTGAATAAGGACATACAGGCTGAAATGCCTATTGTGGAAACGATTTACCACATTCTCTGGGAAAACCTATCCGCTTATAAAGGACTAAAGAACATCGAAGCAAGTCTGGTGTGAATTTGTAACCTGTAATAATGCCAATTTCATTCACAGGATTTAAATTTATCAGCCATCCTTATAATTTTATTTTGATTATCGATATCCAGGCTTTTAAACAATTAAGACGTTATAATAATTGCTGCAACCTGCCAGCTTTTTAATTAAGGCCCAACAGGTCTTTCCAATTGCGATGCAGATTGCTTAAAGACAAAGCACCTTAAGTTTACGCGTTACGATACCTTGTCACTTGAACAAACTGGAAGCTATGCCATCTGCATGCAACATTCCTTCACGTGTTAACCGTATGATATTTTCTTCAACAATTACTCTCCCGTTTGCGATAGATGGCTGTATCAAAGATCGAATCAAAGACACGTCTGAAACCCCAAAGATTTTTTCCACATAGTTTAAATCAGTCCCTTCAACAGTGCGTAGTGAAGTCATGATATATTCATTGTATTGCTGCACAGCAGTAAGATATTCAATCTCAACAGGTGCCATATTGTTTTGCAGCGCTTTGATGTACAGCGCGTTGTTGGCGATGTTCCATTGCCGTGATGCTCCATTAAAAGAATGCGCAGACGGTCCCAGGCCGAGATAATTTTTCCCCTGCCAGTAGCTTGAGTTATGCCTGCTTCGCATTCCGGGACGTGCAAAATTCGAAATCTCGTAATGCTCATAACCTGCTTCATACATCCAGCCGGTTAGCAACAGAAACTGGTTGGCTTGCTTCTCAGGATCTACCTCGGGAAATTTTTGCAATTTTATCATTTTATCCAGAGCAGTGGAAGGTTCAACCGTTAAAGCGTAACAGGATAGGTGCGGAACCCCTAATTGCAATGCGAGCTTTACATTCTGCTTCCATTTCTCATCGGTAAGTGCTGGCGCTCCATAAATCAGGTCAATGGTAATATTATTGAACCCTTGCTGGAGTGCCTCCTGTATTGCACGCATTGCATCCTCCGCATGATGTGCCCTGTTCATCCATATAAGATCTTCTTCGAAAAACGATTGAACGCCAATACTCAATCGGTTAATGCCCGCCGATTTCCACTCACGCAATTTAACGTTTGAAATATCATCAGGGTTGGCCTCGAGTGTAATTTCAGCATCCGGCTTAATACTGAAGTGAGTATGAAGCTTTTTAAAGATTTTGCACAGTTCATTATAGGATAATAACGACGGCGTACCCCCGCCAAAGTAAATCGTTTCAATTTCTTCATTTTCCAGGTAACCTTTAGTAGAAGAGCTGCCTGCCGAAAAAGGGCCAGGCGCCACAATCTCTACTTCTTTAAGCAGGCTCTCGATAAAAAGATCTTTTAAAGCCAGAGAAGTAGAAAAGTGAAAATTACAGTAATGACACGCTTTTTTACAAAAAGGAATATGAATATAAATGCCGGCCATATTGTTAATGTGGTTGCTGTTTATGACAACAGAAGCATAGCATGAAGCCATCTTTTCTTTTGTACAATAATTTTAAGAACAAAAATAGTATCAAAAAGCTGGTATAAATTTTAAGTGTAAAATTTACAGTCATTCAAAAAATATTACATTTAGTAAGGCCAGTTCCAGAATGTTATATGTATTCTTCAAATGATATCTGGAGACATTAAATAAATTATTTTTGGTTTGCTTTATAAAAGATTGCATTTTTACGTTAAATATTTCATATTTATAATAATCTAATGTTATAAATATAATAACGATTCCGAATCTCGCCTGGTCAACAAAGGTTAGCTCTGATTAATTCCATAGAATGGCATATCTAGCAAACAATCAACAATAGCTGTGACAATATGAAAATGAGGAAGAAATATTTCATTGACTAACTGCTAAAAATATACCATGAAGCGTTACGTGCTTTTTTCCCTATTTTATATGGCCCTGTTTTCTCATGTGCTGGCCCAGGAAAGAATTATTTCAGGAACGGTGACTGCAGCAAAAGACGGAACCCCGTTAGGGGATGTAAGCATCATGTTGCAGGGTGCTAATAAAGGCACCACTTCAGGACCTGATGGAAAGTTTCAGATTCCTGTCACAGGAAAGAGCAAGACACTGGTTGTCTCGTACGTCGGTTATGCAACTCAGGAAGTAGCCATAACAGGCAATTCAACTTTTAGTGTGAAGTTGGTTGAAGGCACTGAAACGCTGAAAGTTATCGTAGTAACAGCTGCAGGGATTAAAAGGCAAAAAGGATCCATGGGATACTCGGTGAGTACCCTTCAATCTGGCCAGATTGCTGAGAAATCGGAGCCTGATCCGGTTCGCGCGCTTACCGGGAAAGTTGCCGGTGTAAACGTTCAGAGTTCCGGTGGCGCGGCAGGTGGCGCAACAAACATCAACATAAGAGGAAATTCGTCTCTCGGAAATAATAACCAGCCTTTGTTTGTAGTAGATGGCGTTCCTTTCGACAACTCCAGTTTTGGAAGTACGGATGGTACAGTAGGAGGACAAACTACGACTAACCGTGCTTTCGATATCGATCCCAATAATATTCAAACCATGACCGTACTTAAAGGAGCCGCTGCTTCTGCTTTGTATGGTTCAAGGGCTGCCAACGGTGCAATCATCATTACAACGAAAGCAGGCAAAAAGCAAAGCCGGAAAGGTTTGGAAGTTACCTACAGTACTTCCTATTCGATAGAAACAGTTTCAGGATTGCCTGACTACCAGACGGAGTATGGCCAGGGGACGAATTTCGATTACCGTTTTGGCGTTTTCGGATCCTGGGGCCAGCCTTACCGCGGCGTTCGCAGCCTGATTCCTAGCAGGGATTCTATTCCACACCAATTGGCCCTGCCTAACAGGTACCCCTCATCGCAATTTCCGCAGTTCTATAAGGCCGATGGAGTAACTCCCATACAGGTTCCTTACAGCTCACAGGCACAAAGCACAGCAAAAGATTTTTTCAGAACAGGTGGCTTGTACGATAACGCCATTTCGATCTCGTCAGGAAACGAGAAGGCAAATTTTACTGTAGGACTTTCAAGGATGCAAAACCAGGGTATTGTGCCTGAAAATAAAATAAGCAGAACAAGCGCCAACATCGGTGGCAATGCCGTACTGGAAAATAAGATTTATGTAAGCGGATCACTTAGTTACGTAAATACAGACCAGGTTTCTCCACAGGTAACCGCCGCCAATGGAAGTGGAGCTTCGATAATGGATATCCTGATGTTTGTTCCAACGAGTTTCAATTTAACTGACTATCCATTTGTAAACCCTTTAAACGGCAACAACGTTTACGACCGCATAGGATTGGATAACCCATATTGGTCCGTTTTGAATAGTCCGACAACCAGCAAGGTCGACCGCTATTACGGAAATTTCATCATCGGATTTGATCCGCTTTCCTGGCTTAATATACAGAATACCGTCGGCTTTAACGCGTATACGCAAAGGAACAAGGTAGTGAACGGCAAAGGCTCTGATTACTTTCCAAATGGCAACATCACCGATGACAACGTTTACCGACGAGAACTGGATAATACGCTTTTGGCGACAGCTACCAAAGAGCTAAGCGAATCGATTGGTTTAAAAGTGATCCTCGGAAACAACATTAACCAGCGCATCACCGAAAGACAGGTAGTTTTCGGAGACGGCATCATCATCAGGGGCATCAATTCATTGAATAATACCAGCGTTACTATTCCAAGGGTATTGCCTAACGGCAGGAACAACTTCAAGCAAAGCTTTTATGCCTTTTTCGCTGACGTTGAACTGGACTATAAAGATTACGCTTTTCTAAATATTGTTGCCCGGAACGACGTTTCATCTACCCTGCCCGCCAACAACAGGAGCTACCTTTATGGAGGGGTAAACGGATCATTGATTTTCAGCCAGGCGCTAAACATTCCGACAGATATTCTCTCATACGGAAAAATCAGGGCCGGGTATACAAAGGTTGGAAACGAGGCAACCCCATACCAGACAACAACGGTTTACCAGGCCAACCCGGTACTGGGGTCGGGTGTTACTGCAACACTTTCTACGCCCTTTGTCGGTCAGAGTACTATGTCACAATCTGACCTGCTCGCCAATGCTAATCTGAAGCCCGAGTTTATAACAGAG
>JBBJOD010000121.1:0-10602 GCA_037721715.1 Chitinophagaceae bacterium
GGAAGTGTACCTTTCTTGTTGTTTCTATTGTAACGGCCTTGGCGTGAAAAATCTCAATATTTTGGGGATTGAATTTTGGGGGGCCGAACCACATTTTAAAAAATTCTGAAATAGCTAATTTGCGCATAACGATCACTTCAAATAATCCGTCGTACAGGTCGCCGTCGGGATTGATAATGGCACCAAATCCATACTTGCTTGCGTTTGCCAGTACAACCATAAAGGCGCTGCATTTCACTTCGACCTCTTTTGTTTGCATGGTCAGCTGCATGTTCTGCTTTTTACGCAACACTTTCACAACCATCCTGGCGTATCCTAATTTACCACGCCAGTTCCCTTCTTCAAAATATTTTATTAATTGTGCGTTGATGCCAATGTCGCTAAGGTGCATGCAGATATGACCATTTACATTTATCACATCAGCGGCGTGGATGTTATCACTTACAATTAAATTTAAAGCTGCGGTAATGTCTTCAGGTATTTGAAGTTCCTTGGCCATGCCATTTGCAGAGCCCGCGGGTAAAATGCCGAGGCTGATGGATGTTCCGAGTAAATGTTTTGCAACCATAGAAACCGTGCCATCACCGCCAACAGCAACCACCCGTTCAAAATTTGAATTCTTCAGTAATTGGATCAAAGAAGCTTCGTTATTATCACCTTCTAACAGGAACAATTCAATGGAATGGTGCAGTGGTTCGAAGTAATGTTGGATTTCAGCAGACCAGTCCACTTTTGATTTAACGCCCGAAACGGGATTGATAACAAAAAGAATTTTTCTTGAAACTGAATTAGGCATATTTGTTATATTATACAAAAGGCTATTATGGAAAATACCCAAGATACTCTAATCAATGTTATTAAAATATCAACATGGGAAAAGCTGAATAAAAGGTTCTTCAACAAGTTGCGTTTAACCCGTGATCCGATAGTAAAAGTATACCACGGATACGGGCACAGCGACCGGCTTGTTATTTATGGTCATGTGTTGGCGCTTAGTCCTTTGCCGGGTAAGCGTTACAGTAATAATTTCCTGATTAATGCATTTGATTTGTTACGCTTATTTATGGTCCGGCCTTTTCCCAGGGCTACAGTTAATTTAAACTGGGATGGTAAAACGTATAGTGCTGAATCAGAGGAAGACGGCTTTTTTAAGATTGAATGGCAGCCAGATCAGCCTCTTTCCCCAGGCTGGCACCCTGTGCAGGTAAATCTTGTAAAGTCTTTAAAAGGTAACGAGTCCATTCTCTCTGTAGGACATGGAAACGTATTTATTCCCTATGTCAATCAATACATCTGTATATCCGATATTGATGATACTTTTCTTATCTCTCATTCATCGAACCTGCGGAAAAGACTTAAATTACTACTCACAAAAAATGCGCACAGCCGGCAGCCTTTCGAAGGAGTAATTAACCACTACCAGTTAATGGCAACAGCCGGAACAAATCCTCAGGCTCCCAACCCCTTTTTTTATGTTTCAAGCAGCGAATGGAACCTATACGAGTACATTGTTAACTTTTCTCATAAACATAGCCTGCCAAAAGGTGTTTACCTGTTAAGCCAGCTAAAGCAGATAAGCCAGGTCTTTAAAACCGGGCAAAGCAAGCACGCCACGAAATTTATAAGGATTGCCCGAATAGTAGAATCTTATCCACAACAAAAATATATTTTATTTGGCGATGATTCGCAGGAAGACCCTGTCATCTATGCATCTATTGCCAAACACTTTCCAGGCAATGTGCGGTGTGTTTACATAAGGCATGTTCATAAAACAAATCAAGAAAAAGTAAAAAACACAATAAAAGAGATTGAAGACGCAGGTGTTTCGTGTTGTTATTTTACGCACAGTAAAGATGCCATCCTTCATTCCCGCCAGATAGGTTTGATTCAATAAAATCAAATTTCTGCTAAGCTGTTTGTACTCACGTAAATAAGTACAACATCTTATTGGTTCAAAAAAAAAAGGACTGGGATCTACAAGTAGATCGGGAAAGAAATCAAGAAATGGATGAGTGGCCACTTAAAAAACTAGTATATTATTACACCGTGAAACACGCAATACAAAACATTCCGCATTGGTAAAGTAATTCCAAAAAATTCAAATTAACATTGTGTAATTTGGTTCTTATTTTGAATTAGATATTAAAATAATACTGGTTTCATAAATTGAACATTATGGCAGATAATACGAAGAAGGGAAAACTGGATGATATAAAAATTAATATTAAACAGGATCATGAAGTGCAGTACTGGTCAAGAAAATGGGGTATCTCTACTTTACAGTTAGAGTCCGCCATCAAGGGTGCAGGTAGTAATGTTGCCAGGAACGTGGAGGAGTATTTAAAGCAAAATGGCAAAATTTAATGTTGTAAACAGGATAATGCATTCCATTCACTGACTTGCTCGAAATAGGCTTACCAATCAATATTTCATTCGCTTTACCAGTACCAGGTATAGTAAAAACATGACGGCCAGTTCAACGAAGGCAACTGTTGTCAGATGATGGATTCCGTAGGTATGAGCAAGTAAACCCATTCGTAACTGACCAGCATATTTCCTACCAATGCTATTACCAGTACGAAACTGAAAGCGGTTCCAGACAGCGTGGTATAACGATTTGCCACCAGGCCGAGCAGGAGAGGAAAACCTCCACCCAGCCCAGCACCCAGTAATACAAGTCCGCTAACGGCCATTTTATAGGCGGCGCCTGTTTCTAACAAAATGCAACCTGCCAGTATCAAAATAAAAGACACAAACAAAAGCTTAAAAGAGTTAAGACTGCTGAAAACAGTTCCAATCAATAACCGGCTTACTGTCATGCCCGCCAGGTATAGAGTAAGCGCATACAGGGCTTTATCAGGAGGAACCGACAAATGTTGAATAAGATAGGATGTCGTCCAGTTGTTAATGATTCCTTCGAAGCTGCTTTGGCAAAACAGGAAGAAGGCAATCAGTAGTAATACGTGGTCTTTCAATAAAGCAATGCTGCTGAAAAGTGGCTGATTGTTTGTTTGTTTGGGAACGGGGAAGTCAAGGACCAGGAAGAAAAGTGCAGGTAACAATGTTATAAAGCCCACTGTCGCCAGCACCGTGCCGAAGGAGAGGGTGTTTTGCAAAGACGCTAAAATGAAAGGCATAAACAAAGCACCCAGCCCGAAGAATACGCCCAGCAAGCTCAACGCACTGCCTTTTGATTTGCTGATGTCGGCTATCACCGCGCTTGTTCCTCCATTAATGGCCCCTCCTCCTGTTCCGAAAAGATACACACAGATTTTCAATACAAGCATTGTATCCGCATACGCGATTCCTTCAAAGCCTGCGAACATGCAGAGGCAGGCAATTGCCAGCACCAGCCTGTAGCCATAGCGGTCAGCGATTGGACCAAATATTAATGAACCCGTCAATATTCCTAAAGGAAGTAGGGAGAATAATACGCCTGCGGCTACTTGGTCCAGGTCAAATTTTTTTTGTAATTCCGGTATAATCGACCCGAGCGTTATTAATCCTGCCCGAAAAAGAAAAATACTTATGCAAGCTGCGGTAAAAATCAAATTTTTGCGATACATAATAGGATTTTATACATATACCAGTGGACATCATTAAAGACGAATGCTAGCATTGAAAATAGCTTCCCGGCACTTTAAAAAATGCCAACTATTTCAGGAACACGTTTATGGAAAGAATCAATTATTTTCTAAAAAGAAATACCTTGTCACAATATCAGGACTGTAAATTGGCATAAGCGATAACAACCTCCTGAATGGTAATTTTTCTGACAGAACTTTTTAATACATGAAGAATTTAATTCAACATCCAATAGCAGCCAGGCTCGTAAGCCTTTCAGTTGCGTGGTTCATTTATTTCGGTAGTGCCGTCTCTCAAACATTATTGCCGCCCACTTTTGATTCATCCTATATTGAATCTTTTCCGAAAAGCGTAATAGGTCGCATTTTTTTGTCTCAAAAATATACAAACCTTGAGCTCAAGAAAGGCAACGATGCCCCCAGGGTAAGGTATTTGTCAAATAATAAAATTAATGCCGGAATAGGTGCTACCTATCAGGGTCTATCTGTCAACATTTCCTATGGTGCAGGTTCTGTCAACGAGAATCGGGGCGAAACAAAAAGTCTCGACCTTCAGTCAAGGCTTTATAGTCGCAAATGGGCCATAGACCTGATTGGTCAATTCTATAAAGGATATTACCTGGACCCAAATGGCAGGGGGAACAATAAAGACAATAGTTATTACCTGCGGCCCGATATAAATGTAAACCTGGCAGGAATGTCTGCATATAAAATATATAACTATAGGAAATTTACATTGCGCCCGGCTTTCGTTCAGGATGAAGTGCAAAAAAAATCTGCCGGTACATTTCTTACCGGCCTGGAGGCATACTATTCTGATCTTCATAGCGACGTTGATAGTTCCCTTGTTCCTTCTCCCCTGGTAACCTTCTACGATAATCGCGGGATACGCAGAGTTCGTTATGTCAAAATCGGTCCCGGTGCTGGATATGCCTATACGCAGGTGTTGCCATTACATCTTTTTATTACTGCATCTCTAACAGCCAATGTTAACCTCGCGTATGTTCAGGAAACTGGGATAAGCAGCGGTTTAAAAAACCACTTCAGTGTAAACGCAAATCTTATATATCGCCTGGCGGCAGGTTATAGCAATGGAAACTGGAACGTGAGTGCCTTTTGGATAAACAATAGAAACCCGACAAGAGGAGCGTCTTCCGGCAACGATTACTTGCTGCATGCTGGCAACTACCGCCTGATCCTGGCTAAGCGCATACAGCCCGGAAAAAGAACGAAAAACTTCCTGGATAAATATTTCCGGCCTTTTTGAGTGACAGGCAAATTAAAAACTGCCGTACTTTTAAAAATATATTTATGATAATGCATCTTTGAAAATGCGCAGCGTTCTTTCCCATGCTTGTTTAGCGGCAGTTTCGTTATAACGCGGGCCAGCAGTATCATTGTGAAAAGCGTGATTGGCGCCTTCATAAACAAACAACTCGTATTTAATTCCAGCAGATTTTAGTGCCGCTTCATAAGCCGGGATACCAGCATTGATGCGTTCATCTAAGCCGCCATAATGTAACTGAACAGCCGCTTTGATCTTGGATACCTCCGCCGGGTCAGGCTGGCTGCCATAAAATGATACTGCCGCGTTAAGAGATGGTAAATGAACAGCCATCTGGTTCGCAAGAGCTCCTCCCCAGCAAAAGCCCACACAACCTGCCTTCCCATTACAATAGGGTGTGTTTTTTAAATAGTCAAATGCCTTTAAAAAATTATTTCGGTTTTTTTGAACATCCAGTTTAGCAAATAAACTTCTTGCCTCATCTTCATTGGCGGGTGTTCCGCCCAGCGGCGACAGTGCATCAGGTGCCAGTGCAAGGTAGCCGGCTTTGGCTACACGGCGGGTGACATCGCGGATATGCGGATTGAGCCCACGGTTTTCGTGAATAACAACCACCGCACCTAACTTCGCTGTTTTTTTGGGACGCGCAAAATATCCCTTCATCATAGTTTCATCTCCCTGGAAGGTGATGTCTTCAACTACCAGGTCGTCGTCATCTTCCTGTATGGTAGCCGCCTGGGCATAATTTAGTTCCAGAAGGGGCACTACAGATAATGCAGCTGCCATGCTTCCGGTTATCTTAGCCAGTCTTTTTAAAAATTCCTGCCTGGGCAATGGCTTATGCGTGTATTCATCAAACAGGTTAATTATTTGCTGATCCATAATAATTGTAGTGGGTGGTCTAAATAATTGTAGAGGGTGGTCTATAAAAGTAGTCTTTATTTGTTTTACTTTTTTTGTATGATAAATAACCTTCAGGAATATGCGCAGGGTGATTACAAATTGCCTATTGCACTACGTATTCACCTCGTTTTGAGGTAGTACCTGGGTTACGTGCACCTGGTGTTGTTCCGGGGCCGCTTCGCTTTTCTCCTCTGTGTTTTCTGCTTCTTTTTTTCGACTGCCTTTTTGGAGATACAATTTATCAAAAATGAGCAGGTGAAGATTTGCGGCCAGCCATCCAAAGCTTATCATGCCAATGCCTGTGGCGAAACGTATCATTGTATCGCGGTACCTGACAATTCGGATGATCGTTTTTCCAACTACTAAACCAAGCACTGACCAGATAATTGTCCAGCCGATCTGCCCTACGGTAATAACAGGCTTATCATACCAGCGAATAACGGCCCATATCAAAGCGAAAACCAGGACCAGGGCAACTGCTGCCGCCAGGATTCTCAGCGGAAGCGAAAGTCTCCAAATTTTAAACGCACGTTCTTTGGCCACTGTTAACAAGCGCATAAAATTCTCTGGTGCATCCGGACGTCGGAGATCATTGGTGATTTCCAGAAAGAACCAATGAGGTCTATTGTCAACTGGTGTTGGAAAACCTTTAATAGTCTGTTGATAGACCATCCCGGTCATAAGGTAACCAATTGTCATGAGGGCGAAAGCTTCCGTATCATTAAAAGAATCAAGGTCTGTTCGAATGGCTGCAAGCCTTTTTTGTATGTCTTTGCGTATGTTGAATACAGAAAGCCTCGACTGCGGTTTAGACATGAAATTATCATCTAAGGGATCTTCACAATTTACCCAGTCTACCATATGGGTATCTAACCCCATCTTTAAATGAACAAATAACAGGCCTTTTAACAAACCGGTGCGGACGCGTGTATTTAGCTCCTGGTATTGTGCATTGCGCACCCTTTCCATCAGAATATTGTTAGCACGAAGCGGCACACCAAGCACACTACTGCCCGGATCTTCCACCGAACTCATCTGGCCGCTTGCATCGCTGACTAAAAGCACCGAACAATCCTGCTCTAGTAAACCGATGATTCCCTGGTTGTCATGTACACCACCATCTACCAGGCGAATCACCTTGTCGGGGTAAAGATTTTTTAGGGCAAGTGGTTCGAACATCCCTGGAACGCAGGAAGATGCGGCAACTGCATAGCCCAGCCTGATAATGCGCCGGTATTTTATGTCGCCGTCTTCTTTGTAATACATCCGGCGTAAACGGTAGTTGCCGTCGGCTTTTTGTATACTGGCAGGTGATTCGCCCATCCATGATGCGGTAAATTGCCAGTTATGGCCCGTATTCAAAGCGGTAGCGTTTAAAATAAGGATTGGTATTTTAGCTTCCCGTCGCCAATTGTCATATTTAGGATTAAAATCAATATTTTTTTGTCCATCTTTTTTGAGAGGATGAATAAAAAGGTGGTTTAACCATCTTGGGGTTTTTTCTTCCCCGTCCTTAACCCTGGAAAACAGTTCTTTTTCATATAGTTCGCCGGCCCGTTCAGTTCTGGAATAATGCGGGTGCCACATCATTTTAAAATTGCACCAAAAGTTTGAGGCGATGCGGGTACGTATGTTACGCTGTACACCAAGGAGAAAATCTTTTGCAATTACGTCAACCAGGTCAATATAATCCTGGCTGGTAATATGCTGATCCGTTCGGCTTTCCAACAGGTTTCTTACAGCCAGGTAATAATGAGCACCAATAATAGAACCTCCTGAAACACAGGAAAGTACTTCAACCCGCCTCAACATATCCAGTTCCGCAAGCCTGGCAAGTACCCCGATATGGTATAAGGAAGCCCGGAAGCCACCGCCCGACAACGCTAATCCAACCTTTCCACAAAAAGCCGTTTGTAAAGCCGCTGTTTCGTGAGCGGGATCCTCAATCAAAAGCTTTAATACCTGCCACGCGCGAGATTGCGCCAGCTTATCAGCATCTACCGGTTCCTGTAAAAGGGCAATTCTTGCTAACTGGCGAGTAGTTGTTTCTAATTGCCATTCTGCTACCTCTTTTATCGCCATTGCTTTCTTTAACCACGGCGCCGCCTCTTCGTATTGCTGTAGTCCGAATAAAGCTTCGGCTACCGTCACCAGGAACCACCAGTCGTGCAATAGCAGTTCATTGCCTGGCTTATTGAAGCGTTCTGATAAAGTTTCAACAATGTGATTGCGAATCCAGTCAGCTTCTTTAAGATGTGTTTTTGCATCGGAAGAACGGGTACCGGACTTCGCCGCTTCTTCGTTTTCCTGTAGGGCCAACAGGTCAAGTACGAAAGCGGCATTAATGCCGGTATATCCATTGTCGTTTTCCGGACCCTGCGTATACCCTCGTATATAATAGGCAAGCGCTCGTTCCAGTAATTGTTTCTGTCCCTCCGATTCCCATTTCCGTTTGTAGATGGCACCGGCGATTCCCAGTGTTTCCTGGTTTTTTGTGTTGTCAAGGTCTGGCCTTCCTTCACGAAGAATATGCAACGCCTGGTCTAGCCGGTCTGTCAGCGGCAGGTCAGCATCTTTGTACGTACAAAGTGCACACTGCTGGTCAAGTTTGATTCCCATTTCATATTTAATAAAAGAGTCTTTTCTTGCAAGCGAAAGTATCCTCCTGGCATAACCAAAAGCCTGTTCCTTTTTCAGCTGCATGCTAAGTTCAAACATTTCCTTAGCCGAAGAACCCTGTCCTCCTTTGTTCAACATCAAAATGGCCTCTTCCACCGTGAAGCTTTTAATTTTCATAAACTTTAATAAAATGAGATGAGCAACCTGTTATATTACTAAGATATGATGTTCGGTTTCAAAGGATTGACCCTATTAAATTAAAAATTAGTAAAAAAAAACTACTTCTTTTAAAAAAAGCAGGTTAGGTTGAAAGTACAAACAAATATACGTGGCTAAACCAGGCATTTGAACTAGGCAGGTCATCACGTTAACTCACTTCATAAATAATCCAGCAGATGATTAAAGTCAGCAGGAAGATAAACAATACCTGGTATCGTTTCCAGTATCCGGCAAGTTTTCGTTCCTGTACATATCCGTTAATGGTTTCTACTGTTTTCTTGTCAGAACCGGCCAGGCGAACAAGTGGCAACGCTACCTTTTGCAGGTATTTGAAAGATAGTGGATCGCTGGCCTGTAAGACTTCCGTAATTATTTGCCTGTTAGTAAGGGTATCATTCAGGTTGATCAGTATTTCAAGGGAGGTTTCTGAAAGCAGGTGAATGATATAATTTGATAGTGACTGCTGGTTGAGATTGAAAGCATTCATTCTGTGTACATATTGGCTCAGTTGTTTGCACTTGGTAAGTATCAGTTGGGGACTAACAGGTTGAGGTGCCGACCTGGTTCGCATGCTGTTGCTATACCAACGCTGTTGATTATACGCCGAACGCCGACCAGAATCTGATAAAATATGATAAGCCTCCTGTATTTCCCTGAAATGTGCCCCAGCCAGCTGGTTATCTCCATTTTTGTCAGGATGATATTTCATAGCGAGCCCGCGGTATGCTTTTTTTATTTCGTGTAAGCCGGCGGTATGATCTACCTGCAATATTTTGTAGTAATCTTTGATGGCCATGTAAATAGTGTACGAAATTAAGCAATGGCCGTTAGATTTAGGTTAAAGCTATTCACTGGCAGTTCAGGCTGCTTTCAACACAAATAAGTTAATCGTTACAACCGGGATGAAGTATCTTTTCAGCCTGAATTAGCCAGGTTTCATGCCATCTAAAATGATACAACTGTGAATTAATGGCAAATAAATGGCATTAAATCGCTATCTTTGCAAAAATTTTTTATAATGACTCCAGAGCAAATTTCAAAGTTTATAGAAACAGAACAGCAGTCACACACTCCGGTTAAAATTGAATTTAAGAAGCGAAATGCCGTTACTGGTCAATTCGTTAAAGTGACTGACTATGAAGAGTTAAAATCTAAGAATTTTTGGAGGATTGTTACTGAATCTAATATCCAGCAATGGAATAAATTGAAAGACATCAACCTCGTTAGAATATTCAATGGCAGTGAGTTTACCCGGTTGTCGGTGATAAAGGTAAAATCTTAATAAAATACCCATTTTCAAATTGATTGTCAATGGAAAGCTCAGTATTAAAATTGAGTTTTTATGCAATTGATTCGTCTGAATACCTCACTTTAGTGATACAAAAAAGTCCGAACTACCTAATCACCGTAACCAGGTGAAAAATTCACCCGGTTACGGTGATAAAAACCTATCATTAAATATTGATTAACCTGGCACGCCTTTTTTTTAGCTCTTCTCTTTTCAGGATCAATAGTAGTAATACCTCATTTCATATCTTAGCTCTATTTTATCAGCGTCTACCACGTTCTTCAATAGCTGAAACTTCTATGAAGAAATTGGTAACTGAACTCTCTTCAAGTAAATCTTTTGTCTTCTTTTTCTTGCGGCTCCTATTTTTTTAGGACTTATTCTTAACATCTTTCTTCTTCCTTCCAGGTAAAGATGGAGGGGTAAGTTAATAATAACATTTTTCCATGGTTCATTTTTTGCATCAGTGCTTGCAAAAACAAGTATGGAAAATCGGAACGATCATTCAGAAATCAGGCAAGGCTCCAACAACAATAACCAACAAGAAACAGGTAATGATGCGGCAGGGTCGAATACGGTGAAAAACCCGGATGACTGGACGACTGGGAACGAATCGATGACTGGTG
Source organism: Chitinophagaceae bacterium (assembly GCA_037721715.1). Lineage (GTDB taxonomy): Bacteria > Bacteroidota > Bacteroidia > Chitinophagales > Chitinophagaceae > JADCRZ01. Next base: position 10,525 of record JBBJOD010000121.1, read on the forward strand.
CCCAACGTTCGTATTTAAAAACGCTCTCAGACGAGGCTGGTGAACCATTTGATGAAAATCTCAGTAAGGCCGATGCTT
>JBBJOD010000122.1:0-10580 GCA_037721715.1 Chitinophagaceae bacterium
TGTGTTGCCTTACATATCGTGTCATATCAAAGTGGTCGGTGATTGCGGGATGGTTAACGTTTTGTTAAGTAAAGTGAATTTAGGCAACTAACAAATCATTTAAAAGAAAATTATTAAGTAGGTACAGCTCCATGTGTTTTGTTGCGGTAACTTAATAAAAGGGCCCTCTGTAGAAACAGAAGGCCTCAACGATTGCTTGCCATATGAAAAATCGATGTAAGTAGTAGTAAGAGATAATAGGATATGATATGTTTTTATATCTGTGTTATCTGGAGTAAAAATAAGATAAAAAGCGTTATAACAAATAATAATTACACATTTTATTTATTTTAATATTAATTTTATTGTAGTCTGCGGTTTCAAGTTAGCATAAGCCTCGAGTGCCTTTGCCAGGCAGTCCATAGCTTGATGGATTGACGCAACCTGCAGCACATAAGCGAGTCTTACCTGATTTCTTCCAAGGCCGGGGGTTCCATAGAAGCCTGTTGCCGGCGCGAGCATAACAGTTTTGTTATCGTACGAGAAATCTTCCAACAACCATTGGCAGAAATGATCTGCGTCTTCAATAGGAAGCCGCGCCATAGCATAAAAAGCGCCGCCCGGGTTGGGACAGAATACACCGGGCATAGCATTTAACCGCGTGACGATCGTGTCGCGGCGTAATTTGTATTCGGCTTTGGTAGTATCAAAGTAATTATCTGGCAGATCGATGGCGGCCTCACCAATGATTTGTCCAAAAGCAGGTGGGCTCAACCGGGCCTGTGCAAACTTTATTACCGCTTGGAGCACGTTTTTATTTTTGGTTACGAGTGCCCCTATTCTTGCACCGCAAGCGCTGTATCGTTTGCTAATGGTATCCATCATCACCACATGCTGATCTACCCCGGTTAGTTGCATGGCACTGAAATGCTGACCTTCGTAACAAAATTCACGGTATGCCTCGTCTGAAAACAGGTACAGGTTGTGCTTGATGATTACCTGCTTTAATACCTCTAATTCTTCTTTACTGTACAAATAGCCTGTCGGATTATTTGGGTTACAGATAACAATGGCTTTTGTACGCGGCGTGATCACTTTTTCAAAATCCTCCATAGGCGGCAATGCAAAACCGTTATCAATGCCTGATGTGATGGGTGTAACAACAACGCCCGCTGATACGGCGAAGCCGTTGTAATTTGCATAAAATGGCTCGGGGATAATTACTTCGTCACCAGCATCGAGGCAACTCATAAATGCGAACAGAATAGCCTCTGAGCCACCGGTTGTAATGATTACCTGGTGATAATCGAGTTCTATTCCAACTTTATGGTAATAATGAACTAGTTTCTTTCGGTAGGTTTCGTTGCCCGCACTATGACTGTATTCCAATACCGGAAAGTCTGAATTGCGTACCGCATCCATAATTAATTTAGGGGTTTCAATATCAGGCTGTCCAATGTTGAGATGATATACCTTAATTCCTTTTTTTTTAGCCGCTTCGGCGTAAGGAACTAATTTTCTTATCGGTGAGGGCGGCATCATCTCTCCGCGATGGCTGATCTTTAGCATGTCACAAAAATAAGCACCGGTATTAATATACCATCAACAAAAAAATCCCCCTGCCTAATGGGAGGGGGAACGTTATGGTACCTGAGCTTAATTTAGCCGTTTTTCTTACCCTTAGTAGCCTCGTACTTGGCGTAATCAGCCACACTGAGCACTTCTCCGGTTATACGTAATTCCAAAGGCAGATCGAATCCGGCAACCTTAACGGTGATCGTTTTGTCGAAAGGGCCAGGACTTGCGGCATTGAAACCGGCCGAAATCTTGTCATTTTTACTTTTGGTGACAGGAGTTTTGGGCCAGGAAGGAGTAGTACAACCACAACTAGCGGAAGCAGACTCAATAACCACTGGTTGACTACCTACGTTCTGAAACGCAAAATCGTGTGTTACCGGCACACCCTGTTTTATTTTGCCAAAGTCGAATTTGTTTTCAGAAAATTTTACCAGTTCATCGGCTTTTTTTGATTTAGCTACCTGGTTAACCTGGGTTTGCGCCATCAAAGAACTTGTCAGGACAAATGCACAAAGTGCTAAAAGAATTCTCTTCATTTTACTGTTTTGTTTGTTTAAGTAATAAGATAGATGAGTTTGGAGGTGCAGGGGTTGTAGCGGGCTTATAAACATTTCCTTTGATAGCAAATGTTTTAATCTGCCCACCGTTATAATAAATGCTAATCAATTTATCGAACGTACCCTCAGCGGCCGCATTATACCCAACATTGATCGTGGTTACTCCGCCCGGAGCTACCGGCCCGTTTTTCCAGACAGGTGTTGTACATCCGCAGCTTGCCTGTACGTTTTCAATCTTCAGCGTATCAGAAAAAGGGTTCGAAACCTCAAACTCATGAGTTACCGGGTGTCCCTGAACAATTTTACCGAAATCAAAAGAAAGTTCCTTCATCACCAGCTTCTCGCCATTGTTGACAACACCATTGATTACCTGGGCTTTGATACCCAAACCAAACCAAGCCATCATCATCACCAGGAAAAAATATTTTCTCATCATGGGTTATAGTCAAAGATTGTTTCATTAAACGTACAAAAAATTCCAGATATTGCAATGGCATTGTTTAAATATTCGCTTGTATTGATGCATCTTAACAATATATTCCCATTAAAGTTGGCAGGTCCTTAATACCTGGTTTATGTAACGTTACTGCGGTATCCGGTTTTTTACAGATGGATATATCCATTGCGGAAATTCTTGTACGTTTGTGACATGGAAAACTTGATCAACAGCGATATGCTTGCTTCTGAGAAACTTTCGTTTGAAAGATTCCGGGATGAAGTGCTGGGCGACTACCGCCTGGCCTGTGAGAGCCGGGAAGCGAGCCTGTTGGGCAGAAAGGAAGTGTTAACCGGTAAAGCAAAATTCGGCATATTTGGCGACGGCAAAGAGGTGCCGCAGGTAGCTATGGCCAAATTTTTTAAACCAGGGGACTTTTATTCAGGCTATTACCGGGATCAAACCTTTGCATTTGCTACGGGTGTAGCCACCATGCAGGAATTTTTTGCACAGTTGTATGCAGATCCCGACGTTAACCATGAGCCGCATAGCAGCGGCCGGCAAATGAATTCCCATTTCTCAACCCCTTTTGTTAATAAGGAAGGTGAATTTTTAGACCTGGTAAACAAAAAAAATCTTGCGGCCGGGCTGGCGCCTACGGCATCGCAAATGCCCAGGGCACTCGGTCTCGCTTTCGCCTCCAAATCGTTTAGGGAAAACCAGGTCCTGGGCCAGTTCAGCCACCTTTCCAACAATGGAAACGAGGTCTGTTTTTGCACGATAGGAGAGTCGTCTACCAGTGAAGGGCATTTCTGGGAAACTGTTAATGCAGCCGGCGTAATGCAGGTACCACTGGCTATTTTTATATGGGATGATGGGTATGGTATTTCGGTGCCTAAAAATTTTCAAACAACCAAAGGATCCATTTCGGAAGTGCTCAAAGGGTTCCAAAAAAAGGAGGGCACAAACGGTATTGATATATACAAAATCAAAGCGTGGGATTACGCTGGCATGTGCGAAATTTTTGAAGCCGGTATTCGCAAGACCCGCGAAACCCACATTCCAGCTCTTTTTCATGTAGAAGAAGTAACACAGCCGCAGGGCCATTCCACTTCCGGAAGCCACGAACGGTATAAAACCGCTGAACGGCTGGCCTGGGAACGCGAGTGGGATTGCATCCGGAAAATGAAAGAGTGGATCATCGAAAATGCTCTTGTGAGCGAAGAAGAATTGTCAGAGGTAGAAACACGTGCAAAAAATCATGCCAGGAAAGAGCGGAATATTGCATGGGATAACTACCTCAATCCTCTCAAGCTCCAGGTACAAAAGGCTGCAGAACTTATCAATGATATGGCTGCCGCCCTGCCTGCAAAAAACGACGATCTTAGAAAGCTTTCCAGCCACCTGACCAGCAATCGCGAGCCTAACCGGAAAGATGTTATGAAGGCCCTACATGGGGCACTGATCATTGATCATGTTTCTGATGCCGCATCGGTATTAAAAGATTACCACCGGCTCCTTGAAAAAGAAAACAAACTACTCTATAACACTTATCTCTACCATGAGGGTCCAAAAAGTCCCATACAGGTACCTGTAAAAAAGGCAAGGTATGCAGACGACGCTCCTGTTGTCAACGGCTACGAGGTATTGAACAGGTATTTTGACGAGCTGTTTACAAAAAATCCAAAAGTGGTTGCCTTTGGAGAAGACCTTGGATACATCGGCGATGTTAACCAGGGGTTTGCCGGCCTACAGGCGAAACACGGTGTAAGCAGGATCTTTGATACCGGCATCCGTGAACTCACAATTATGGGGCAGGGAATCGGTCTTGCCATGCGTGGCCTTCGACCCATTACCGAAATTCAATATGTCGATTATTTACTGTACGGGTTGCAACCCCTGAGTGATGACCTGGCAACCCTGCATTTCAGAACAGCAGGCAGGCAGAGCGCTCCGCTTATTGTGCGCACCAGGGGCCACCGCCTGGAGGGTATATGGCACAGTGGCTCTCCTATGGGAATGATCATCAATTCGCTTCGCGGCCTGCATATCTGTGTGCCCCGCAACATGGTACAGGCGGTGGGCATGTATAATACTTTGTTGCAGGGCAACGACCCGGCATTAATGATAGAATGCTTAAACGGTTACCGCCTGAAAGAGAGACTTCCCTCTGAGCTTTTAGGGTATACAGTACCGTTAGGAGTGCCGGAGGTTATCCGCGAAGGTTCTAACATTACACTTGTTTCTTATGGTTCTACTTTGCGCGTGGTAGAGAGTGCCGCACAGGGCCTGGAACACTTTGGCATTCACTGCGAAATTATAGATGTGCAGACCTTGTTGCCGTTCGACTTGCATCACCATATAATTACTTCCTTGAAAAAAACCAACAGAATTGTATTTATAGATGAGGACGTGCCAGGAGGCGCTTCTGCTTATATGTTCAATCATGTGATTGAAAAACAGGGAGGCTATAAATGGCTTGATGTAGCCCCGAGAACCATTACTGCAAAAGCTCACCGGCCTGGCTATGCCACGGATGGCGACTATTTTGGAAAGCCAAATGCAGAAGAAATTATTACGGTGGTTATGGAAATGATGGCGGAATAAACGAATCTAGTTATGAATAATGGGTTATGGGTGATGAGGGCTGGGTATGGTCTTTTTGGTTGAATAATTGAAGGCGTCCGGTATTGTATAGGCGCCAGGTTGACTTCCTGGCAGTGTATGAAATGAAATTTAGATGCAGCTTCTTTTTATAATACCTGGCCCCTGTCTGAGCCATTACTATGGAAAGATTTCTATAAACAAGGGACTTCTGCCGGAGCGAGGGCCGATAAGTTAATTTAAGCTGCAAAATATCCTGATTTCTATACTCCTTCTTCATGTTGTTAATCGGAGGCCAGCCGGACTCAAAAGACAGTTTCTGCTGTAGTTATATATCCAGGGTGACCATCACTCATAACCCATCACTCATCACTCATCAAACTCTCCTCATTTTAAATTATGATACACCTTCTGAACATCTTCATCCTGCTCAAGCTTATCTACTAATTCCAGCACGTCTTTCCCGGCTTCCTCGCTTAATTCAACCGTAGTAGTAGGTAGGCGGGTAAGTTCTGCTGTTAAAGGAGTGATGCCTTTATCTTCCAGTGCCTTGCTCATATGTCCAAATTCATTAAAAGCCGTTCGAATCACGATATTACCTTCCATGTCTTCTCCTATTTCTTCCAGCCCAAAATCGATTAATTCAAATTCGAGATCTTCCAGGTTAATGCCGGCTTCATTTTTGATTTTAAATTCACCCATACGATTGAACGTGAAGCTTACAGATCCGCTTGTTCCAAGGCTTCCGCCTTCTTTATTAAAATGCATTCTAACGTTAGCCACCGTCCGGGTAGGATTGTCGGTGGCGGTTTCAACCAGTATGGCCACACCATGCGGAGCATATCCTTCATAAACAATTTCCTCATAGTCTGTTTTATCCTTGCCAATGGCTCTTTTAATAGCTGCTTCTACGCGGTCTTTGGGCATGTTAACACCCTTGGCATTGATAAAACACCTTCTCAGTGACGCATTATTTTCAGGATCGGGACCGCCTTGTTTCACAGATATAGCGATTTCTTTCCCGATACGGGTGAATTGTTTTGCCATCTTATCCCATCGGGCAAACATAGTGGCTTTACGTACTTCAAAGATGCGACCCATGTATAAAATTATTTTTAATTACAGTTTGTAAGGAGTGTAAAAGTAAAAAGTTTCCTGCAATAATAAGCCGCTTTGGTACAAAGCGGCTTACAAAGATCGCCTGCATACAAGCCTTTAAATCTGGCCCTTATTCAGTCCGCAGTCGATTATTGCTGGTTGTTATCAGGATTCCTTAATTTACTGTTCCTGGCGCTATAGCCGAAGTAGATAAGAAATCCGATAAATAGCCATCCTAAAAGCCTTGCCCAATTCGTCCATCCCAATCCGAAGATCATGGCACCACATACTATAATACCGAGAATGGGTACAAGTGGAACAAGAGGCGTCTTAAACTGCCGTTTAATTTCAGGATTCGTTTTGCGTAAGATCATCACTCCTGCACATACCAGCATAAAGGCAAAAAGGGTTCCGATACTGGTCATATCCCCTACAATATCTCCTGGAACGAAAGCGGCAAATAAACCAACCAATACAAAAAATATCCAATTCGACTTATAAGGTGTCCTGAATCTGGGATGAATATCGGAAAACACTTTTGGCACCAGACCATCTTTGCTCATAGAGTAAAAAACCCTTGACTGGCCCATTAGCATAACAAGAATTACTGATGAAAAACCTGCAAGAATAGCGATGGTTACCAAATTTCCCAACCAGGCATAATCATGCATGTAGGTTTTAATGGCATACGTTACGGATGCTTCTTTGCCCTGGTTCCTGAAATCATCGACACTCGCGATACCTGTAAGTACATGCGCGAATAATATGTATAAAACCGTACAGACCGCCAATGAACCCAAGATTCCGATTGGCATATCTTTTTGGATTTTTAGCTTCCTGGGCAGCAGTGCTTACTGCATCAAAGCCTATAAACGCGAAAAAGACCACACCGGCAGCACCTAGAATTCCCATTATTCCGCCATAATTATGATCAACCCCCTGGCTGTCTGTGAATGTAGAAGGTTCTGGTATATACACTGCATGGTTTACCGGGTTCATGTATGACCATCCAAGTGCGATGAAGACGATTACAATAGCAACTTTTGTAATAACAATTACCCCGTTTACGGTGGCTGATTCTTTCGTACCCCTGATCAAAAGCAGGGTGAGCATCAATATGATAAAAAGTGCAGGCACATTCATCATTCCATGAGCAGTAACATTTCCAGCTGTATCCTTTAATACTTCAAAGGGGGAGTGCGACCATTCATAAGGTATTCGTAAACCGAAAATCTCGAGAAACTTATTAAAGTATTCGCTCCAGGCAATACCCACCGTTGCTGCACCGACAGCATATTCGAGCACCAGGTCCCAACCAATGATCCACGCAACAAATTCACCCATCGTTGCATAAGAGTAAGTGTAGGCGCTACCAGCTATTGGGATCATGGAAGCAAATTCAGCATAACATAAACCGGCAAAAGCGCATCCTACTGCAGCAACTATGAACCCAATTGTCACCGAAGGTCCCGCATTATTGGCAGCCGCTGCGGCTGTTCTAACAAATAAGCCGGCACCAATAATAGCACCAATTCCCAATGCTACCAGGTTACCTGCACTCAACGATCTCTTTAAACCGGTTTTGGTATCGGCCGCTTCACTTAGTAACCCACTTATTGGTTTTTTTATAAATAAACTCATAGTTAAAGATTATCATTTAAAAGTGTAGGAACGTTAAGGCGTAAAATAATACATTTATCAATACAGGGTGCATTGTATATGAATTGCCATGGATTAATAATTAATATTTTTATATTTAATATTGATGTTTTAAAACTGGTCTAATTTCCAATCATTAATTTGTGGCTACCTTTCGCCAGAAGAGTTTGAGATGTAGTCTTTCGGCATATTTGCCGATTAGTTTTTGCCAGGTCGATTATTTTTTGAATTTTCGATCACTCGTTCCTTCCATTTTTAAAATATTCGTATGATAAAAAGAAACCGGTTAACTTTTTATATTCTTGTAGCCATGGTGCTTGGGATAGCGGTTGGCTATTTTGTTCATGAAAACGCCGGACCAGCATTCATCAGTTCGTTCGACCGGAACATCAGGTTGCTGACCACTATTTTTTTACGACTGGTTCAAATTATCATTGCGCCGTTGGTTTTTTCAACGCTGGTTGTAGGGATCGCCAAACTGGGCGACCTTACATCCGTTGGAAGGGTGGGAGGAAAAGCATTGCTATGGTTTGTTTCGGCCTCACTGGCCTCTCTAACGCTTGGAATGGTACTGGTTAATTTCTTCAAACCCGGTGCAGCCATTGACCTGAGGAATGCCGACACCAAGGCTGCCAGCGACCTTATTGGAAAGACAAAGAGTTTTTCACTTGACCAGTTTGTTGAACATGTAATTCCTAAAAGCGTCTTTGAAGCAATGGCCAATAACGAGATTTTACAGCTCGTCATCTTCAGCATTTTTTTTGGTGTAGCCTTGGCGGCTCTTGGCGACTATACAAAGGGGTTAGTAAAGGCGCTGGATGCTGTAGCTCACGTGATACTAAAGATGGTAGGGTACGTCATGAACTTTGCACCGCTTGGAGTATTCGGGGCTATATCGGCAGTAATCGCTACCAAAGGCCTGGAAGTCTTTAAATTTTATGGACTGTACCTGTTTTATTTTCTAATCGGCATAGCCCTGCTTTGGGCTTTACTACTGCTGGTAGGCTTTCTGATTCTTAAAAATAGGATACCCGTTTTATTGCGCCACATTGCGCAGCCGCTGCTGATAGCTTTCAGTACAACCAGCAGTGAAGCGGTGTTTCCCAAGTTGACAACCGAACTGGAACGTTTTGGCTGTAAAGACAGGATAGTTGCCTTTATTTTACCCCTTGGTTACAGTTTCAATCTCGACGGGAGTATGATGTACATGACATTTGCCAGCCTCGCCATTGCGCAGGCTTATGGCATTTACCTGGATGTCGGCACCCAGGTGACCATGCTTTTGGTGCTGATGTTGACAAGCAAAGGGGTGGCTGGCGTGCCAAGGGCTTCGCTGGTAGTGGTAACCGCAACCTGCGCTATGTTTAATATTCCGCCGGAAGGTATAGCACTGATATTACCCATTGATCATTTTTGCGACATGTTTCGTACCGCTACCAATGTTCTCGGAAATGCACTGGCTACAAGCGTAGTTAGTAAATGGGAAGGAGAACTGGAAGATCCTCTTAATTCTTAGTTGCAATTTACCGGTCAGCAATCAGTAAGTTTGCACCGAATTTATGAAACCGGGTCTTCGGCATATTATAAGATTCATGAAAAAAATCGGGTAAGATGCTTCCAACCCCTCTATAACACAACAAAAAAATCAGGCTACATTAACTCACCAGACGAAAATCATGATTGAACTCCTGAATTTTACTTTCAAAGATTTATTGAACCCAGAGTTTTATATAAACAATGGAGGACTGTGGTTGCTGTTGTTTATTGTGTTTGCGGAAACCGGTTTAATGGTAGGATTTTTTCTGCCTGGTGACAGCCTGTTGTTCGTGGCAGGTATTTATAGCAAAATGCTGGTTAATACCGTAATACCGGGTGGACTTAACAACGATTTCCTTGACCTGATGGTACTGTTTGTTTTAATAAGTGGTAGTGGAATCCTTGGGAATATGGCCGGGTACTGGTTTGGTAGAAAAGGGGGGCCGTTTTTATTTGAGCGAAAAGATACCTTCCTGTTTAAACGAAAATATTTGTTCCAGGCAAAAGAATTTTATGATAAACATGGCGGCCAGGCCATAGTATTCGCCAGATTTTTGCCGATCGTACGAACATTCGCTCCCATCATTGCAGGCATAGTGCAGATGGAAAGAAAAAAATTCATGTTTTATAATATTATAGGATGCTTAGCCTGGGTTTTTACCATGTTGTTGGCAGGCCATTACCTCGATAAATTGTTCTTAAAGGAATTTAACCTTGACCTTAAAAAGCACCTGGAGTTAATTGTGCTGGGAATAATTTTGGTAACCACCCTCCCCGTACTTTACAAAATATTTTTCGGTAAAAAGAAAGTCTAATTGTTTATTCAAAGGAACGATGTTTTATGAATAAAAACACAGCCTCCATTTTCAGCATTCCTGTATTTGTTGCCGCCCTGGGATATTTTGTAGACATTTATGACCTGCTTCTATATACCATTGTACGTGTGCCGAGTTTGCGTTCACTGGGCCTAAATGATCTACAGATCAGGGATGACGGATTGCGTATCATCAATATGCAAATGATCGGTTTGCTGTTGGGGGGTATTATCTGGGGAGTGTTGGGCGATAAAAAAGGGAGGCTTAGTGTTTTATTCGGTTCCATCCTGTTGTACTCGGCAGCTAATTTTGTTAATG
>JBBJOD010000123.1:0-10538 GCA_037721715.1 Chitinophagaceae bacterium
TTAAGATGAAAAATTATATCTTAACTACCTGTCTTAAATTAGGGGAGCATTATATCATCAACAATATTGGCTTTTGGCCGCGCACCTCCCAAAGACGAACTCGGCGCCATCAGCATTGCTAACCATTTTCTTACTTCGCCTGTATCTTCATTTGACTCTACTAAAGCTGCCGCATGTTGCAGTTCACGTGTGCTTGTCCACGGGGGAGCGGGTGAAACAGAATCATTACTCAGAAAATCACTTACCGGGTCTTTTTTAAATCGCAAAGCACCCATCCGGCTTAGATCGTGAACGCCTAATAAAAAATCTATATCATTTAAGGTAGGTACCGATTTGCCCTCTTGATTGGCATTGATTGCTGCTCGCCGTTTCATGAGCGTTCTACCCCAGGTATCCGGCATAGAGTCGAGAAACATGCCGAAGTTTTCTTTTCCGTTGGGATATTGCTGGCCTCCATACCAAACAATATCCGGATCCATCAGCAACTGCTCATTTGAGGCAATCCAATCTTCATCATAAGAAAAGCTGAACGCTTTCCTGCCTTTTGCTTGTTGCGCAGAAAGGACACCCACGCACTTCGGTTCGACCATGCCTTTCCAATGTGCGTACACCCATATATCTGTTTTATCGGCCATTATCTTTCTTTCCAATCAGTTTTAAGTCCTGGAGTTTTCGTCCAAATACATCATCGGCGGCCAGCTTTAAGAAATCATCCTGCAATCCCAATACACGTAATACATTGAAATAGGCACCTAAAGAAACGCTTGAATTGCCTTTCTCAATATGGTACAAGGTGGTGCGGTCAATACCTGCGCGCTCTGATACCTGAATAGTGGTCAGGTTCCTCCGCTTACGGGCCAGCCTGACGTTTTCTCCCATCTTCTCCAAAGTTTTTTGGAATTTTGGAAGTAGAACTTGTTTCTTGGATTGCACTACTGACGTTGTTTTATTTCTACAAATATATCGAAAATGTTGAAAATAAACAACACTTTGTATATTGTTGAGCTATCATAACAGTTATTATCGAGACAATAAAATATGTTGTAATCCAATAATTTGCCTACACTTCAGGATTAAAATCCACTAAATCCCGGTGGCTGGGAATGTGACGTAAAGAAAGGTGGTTAGTGGGCAAGGCCATACTCTATATAATCGACTACCATCAGGGATGTGTTACAAGTGCTAGTAGCTTTATTTGTAATTATGGTATACAGTCAATCATAAATGGATAAGTATATTAGCCCTTGCAAATTAGTCATTCCATCCGTGTTACGGTTAAGACCAAGCGTTCTTTTGTTCTGCTTATTTTTATGAACGAATTTACAATTGGTAGAACGTCATCTTTGAAACCTGGGGCATTTAAATCAGAAGAGCAAAATTTAGAATACACTAAGTTACGCTCATCTCCGGCAGTCTATGGATAGCCAGTTCTTTTCAAAAAAATTATTCTATTTCAACAGTAATGAATAACTGAAAAACCGGGTATTGCTTTTAATGATAAGATAATAAAGTCCACTTGCAATGGTTGGTGGCAATTCCAATGTTTCTGAGGAAGATCCGCCCGGGTGATTAACCTTTCGTGAATAAACTTTCTCACCATTATTTCTAAAAACATCCAGTTGGTATGTTCCTGTTTGCATGTTACTAAACTGAAGCATCATTTTTCTGCCGGCGACAGGGTTAGGGAAAATTGCAACATTAGATTTATCCCTTTACGTATTTATTTTTACCACACTGCTTAGTTTGGTACTCTTATCCCGGTCGATACTCTGAAGCCTGTAAAAATTATTTCCTGTAAGAGGATTGTGATCGGTAAAACTGTAATTTTTTAATTTGACGGCTGCTACGCTGCCGATGGTGCTAAAGCTGAGACCATTATTGCTTCGTTGAACATTATAATTCTTAGTATTCGATTCTAAAAAATTTCCCATTGCACTATCACATAATCGCCATTTCCAAAAGCTTTTATATTTCCAAACACCAGAGGAAGTGCGTTAAGAGCTGCAGACAAAGTCCAGGAAGAAAATTCATTGACACCTGTCAACTCAACATAGTTGGCTTCTGTATTTCGGGTTGTAAATCCCTGAGATATCCAGTGGATAGCATCCGTGCTTTCCCATAAGACAAGCGAATTTTCACTAAGGCCATTGAGTTCGGCATCGAGGTATTTAAAGCGGAAGCTCGCATTAAGCAGCGTATTATTTGAAGGAAGAATATTATACCTGCGCAGAATGCTGTTACCACCACCGCTGGAATTACTGGCAGAAAGGTATTGCATGAAGTGAAGATTTGATTAATCGGAGTTGGCCTGGCAAGAGCGGTTAGTAATTTTCAAAACTTCCGTGTGAGATTACCTAACGATGAAAGAGGTGGTATCCCTGGAGCGGTCAGAGAAAAGATGAGAGATCACCTGAGAAATTACTTTGAAAAACGGACTGTTCTGTCAAATTATTTTAACTTGATAATCCTTATAAACAAAATGCATCTCAATGAAAAGGTTTAATATCCTCATTTTATCTATCATGCTGCTGGTTACCATTGTAATCATCCTGTTTCTTCGAAAAAGAAATACTACCATCAATTTCAATCCACCTAATAACGCACGTATCGTTATCATCGGGAATACTTTTGCTGAGCGGCTGCAGCACTATAATTACTTTGAACCGCTGCTGTATAAAAGTTTTCCTGGTAAAAATATGACCGTGAGAAACCTGGGATGGAGCGCCGATGAGATCAATGAACAACCAAGACCTTTACATTTTGGAAGCCTGGACGATCATCTTACTCAACAAAAAGCAGATATAATATTCGCGTGTTTCGGAATGAATGAGGCTTTTAAAGGTAGTGACAGCCTGGAGAGTTTCAAACAACGGCTTTCAGGATTTCTTAAACACCTGCAGCAACAAAAATATAATGGCAGCAAGGCTCCGGAAATAATCCTTGTTTCACCAATTGCGCACGAAAAGTTGGGAGGGCTTTTACCTGACCCCGTCGTTCACAATAAAAACCTGGAATTGTACACCGGGGCCATGAAATTAATTGCGAAAAATTTGGGTATTGCTTTTGTCGACCTGTATCACCCTACAGAGAAAATGATGGCAGCTGCACCTGGTCCCTTAACTATAAATGGTATACACCTGAATGAGAAAGGATACAGAATGGTAAGTAAAGAAATGGCCAGCATACTGAATCTGCCGTCATCCTGGACACCTGGTCTTGCTAATTTAAAAAGAGTAACCGATCAAAAAAATCGGCAGTTCTTTTATAAGTACAGGGCGGTGAATGGCGAGTATATTTATGGCAGACGAAAAGAACCATGGGTGCAGCCTCCTGGCGGCCCTGTTTCTTATCCTTCAGAAATGAAGAAACTTGATTCAATGGTATCAGCCCTTGATTCCGTCATATGGCAGGTAATCGATGATCCCTCAGGGAAAGGCCTTGCCAAAGCTGATCATATTGTAAATCTTTCGCAGCAGCGTGACGATGAAATAAAAGGTAGTAGTGAAATTGCTTCGGCCGAACAATTTATTACCCAGGATGGATTCAAGGCAGAATTGTTTGCATCTGAAATGAATTTCCCGATTGCAAACCCGGTGAAAATGACATTCGATCCGCAGGGTAGATTGTGGGTAGCTGTAATGCCTTCTTATCCCCAGTATTACCCTGGCAGTCCACCGAACGACAAAATTGTAATACTGGAAGACACCAATCACGACGGTAAAGCAGATAAACATACTGTATTTGCAGACAGCCTTTATCTTCCGTTAGGTTTTGAATTGGGGAATGGCGGTGTTTATGTTACGCAGGCTCCTGATTTGTTATTTTTTAAAGATACCGATGATGATGGCAAGGCTGACCATAAGGAGTTTTTACTTCACGGCTTTGGAACGGAGGATGTACATCATTCTATCAGTGCACACACCTGGGGCCAGGACGGTGCGCTGTACATGCACATGGGTACATTTCTGCATACACAGGTTGAAACGCCTTACGGTCCGGTAAGAGGTGCCTATGGAGAAACATTCCGGTATGAACCGCGTACCATGAAGCTGGAAGCTTACATTTCTTATCCATACGCCAATCCATGGGGAAATGTATTTATGCGCAATGGTACACATCTGATCGGCGATGTGTCTACCGGAATGAATTATTTCGCACCTCCTCTCACGACCGCCACCGCTTATCCGAAGAAACATACAGTGATGAAAGATTTTCTCACAGTACCTGTAAGGCCGAAGACCTGTGGTATGGAAATTATTTCCAGCCGCCAGTTCCCCGACAATGCACAGGGCAATGTTCTATTTAATACTTTCATCGGTTTCCAGGGAATAAAACAACATAGAATATCTGAAGATGGAAGTGGTATTATCGGTCGCGAAACAACACCTTTACTTCAGTCAAAAGATCTGAATTTCCGTCCGGTAGATCTGCAGTTCGGTCCGGATGGCGCATTGTATGTGGTGGATTGGTACAATCCCATCATTAACCATGGTGAAAGAGCTTTGAGAGATCCTAATCGCGACCATTCACATGGCAGGATATGGAGGATCACTTACCAGAAAAAGAAGCTTCTGCCTTCAGTAGATCTTAGCCGCCTTAGCATCGATAAACTGCTTGATCAGCTTAAAACGTATGAAGACAGGGTAAGATATCGCACAAGGATACAATTAAGCAATCTTCGGAAAGAAAACGTTTTCCCTGCATTGAGTCAATGGCTCGGTCAATTGGATAAACGGGATAAAGATTATGAGCAAAATAAACTGGAAGGATTGTGGGTGTATCAGCAATTTAACAAACCCAATGTAAAGCTGCTCGAAGAGTTATTGAATGCGAAAGACTATCATGTACGTGCAGCTGCAACAAGAGTAGTATTCTATTGGAAGGATCATGTGAAAGATGTTTTCGATAAACTGGTTTCCATGTCAAAGGATACTTCACAAAGAGTGAGGCTGGAAGCTATCGTGGCATTGAGCCATTTTGAAACAGCAGAGAGCATTCAAGCGTTGCTTGCCACAACAGATCTTCCTGTCGATTATTATATCAATTATTCGTTGAAAGAATCATTCAAGCACTTGCAACCTGTCTGGGTCGACCTGTTTAAAAGAAATAAGGATTTCCTGGCAAACGAAACTAAAAAGGCCAGTTACCTGCTTCAGCCACTTTCTTCTTCAAAGCTCCTTGAATTACCAGGTTTTCTGGCAGGGGATCCTGACATACGTAAATACTACCGGGATGCTTTAACCGAAGAAGATTATACGAACATGGGCCAGGCCACTGCTGTGGTGAAATTCCGCCAGGGTCTCAAGACAGACACAATATCCGCATTGGCTACAAATAAAAATAGGAAAACAGTTATTCAGATCGCCACTGTTCCGAACAAAATGCTTTTTGATAAAACAGCCATCACCGTTTCAGCGGCAAGGGATGTGTCGCTGCTTTTTAAAAATGCTGACGAGATGCCACACAATTTGGTGATTGTACGGCCGGGCAGTGCGGATAAGGTAGGTAAAGCCGCGGATGCTATGGCTGGTTTGAAAGACGGATTTGAAAAAAGTTTCGTACCAAAAATACCAGAGGTGCTTTTTTCTACTCCCCTGGTTAGTGGCGGCGAATCCTTTCAATTAAATTTTAAGGCCCCCGCAGTGCGGGGCGAATATCCATTTATTTGTTCATTCCCCGGTCACTGGCGAGTGATGAGAGGAATTATGAAAGTGATTTAATAAAAAAAGGAAAGTACTAACGTTTCATCTACCTAAGCTTTTGCAATTGATTGCCAATTTATTCTTTGTAAAATTAGAGATGCCCTCAATATAATGAAAACTTAGAGGACCTGGGGTAGATACAAAAAGTTAGTGTTTACGAAAATTTACCATCCACTGAATGCCAAATTTATCTGTAAGCATTCCCCAGTAGTCGCCCCAGAACATATCTGTCATAGGCATACTTGGTTGCCCGCCTGCAGATAGTGCATTATATAGCCTGTCCGCTTCTTCTTTACTATCTGGGTGAAGGGATAGTTGAACATTATTTCCAGTTTTTACATGTTAACCCATGCTTTCCAGTGAGTCAGTTCCCATCAGCATATTTTCACCAATAGGCAACGCTACATGCATAAGTACATTTAAGTCTTTTTCGCTTAAGTTCTCTTTGCCAGGCAAACCATCAACATCTTTAAAACGCATAAGCCCGCCGATAAACTCTCCACCAAATACAGATTTGTAAAAATCAAAAGCTTCTTCTGTGTTACCAGGAAAGTTTAAATATGAATTTAACTTTGTCATAGAATTTATTTTTCTGATTTTTGAATGAGTTGTTTATCTACTAAATAGATTATTAAAAGCTGATTGCAACGACCTTTGATATTTTTCTTATTTCATGAAGAAACCTGGCTCAGGTTTGCTGGACTATCTTTATAATCATGTTTTAATTGTTCGGCTGTTAAAGTAGAAACGTCCATTCGCAGTTTATGATATGCCCAATAAGAAACAGCAAGGATGCAAAGGAATATTATCGGGAAGAAGGTTTGAAAATTCATTCCGTCAACTGCGCCATGACTGATGGCTGCAAAAATAAAATCAAATGCAAATCCTGCATACGCCCATTCTTTAATACGAATAGGTATTCTGGGAATAGCTAATGCTAATACACCAAGAATTTTAAACACAATAAGAGCATTACCAAAATATTCGGGATAACCGAGATGTCGTATGCCTTCTTTTGCAAGTTCTGTTTGAGATGTTAATGCAGGCATCACTCCTTCAAACAGAAAGATGATAATTGTCGTTGTCCAGTAGATGATTTTTGTCTTTTTCATTATAGTAAATTTTGAAAGTGATTAATTGTTTTGAATTGATTTACTGATTGACAAAACAAAGCTAAGATGGACAAATGCTTTTCGTCGGGTGCAAACAGGACTTGTTACGGGATGTTTGCGACTTCTTACTTCGACATCTACCTAACCAAGTTTAATGACCGCAATAGGATGCCTGTATTTATCCTTGTGCCTTATGACGCTGTTATGGCCAGTATTTTGACCCCGGAAAATGTTACAGGTGTCAATGATTATTCTATTGTTTCTTAAGGCGACGAAATATAGTAATGCGGAAGCAGAAGAGACAAACGGCTCTCCAATATCGCATCCATCCAAGTAGGCAACTCCAATATACAACACACTTTGCCGTAAACAGGGTCAGCTGCCGGTAGTTATGGATATATGACGATTCAGTCGTGAATTTACCATCGCCTTATATACCTAACCGCTTACCGGCCTGTACACCTATATGAAAACAACTATTGGAATATTTTCCTTCAGAACGGATCTCTGGCAGTTAATTAACTCCAGGTGGATAATGGAAGCAGGGCTCAAAAGCAGTTCAGTACGCTCTGATAACGATGTTGCATCGAACAGCGGCGTGAGTGGCCATTTGTAGAAAGATACCAGTTTGTTCAACCAATTCCTTTAAACAGAAAACTTAAATGCAGGATAACTTATGTTTCTAGGCGAACAGGATGTAAAAACCGACTAAGGTTTGGACTAAAGGCAGAACACTTTGGATCAGTTACTTCATCTGCGAGTAATCCGTCGGCATCATAAAAACCGATTCAACCTTCGTAGTAAGCGAACCACCACCTTTTGTTTCAGAAGCGGTTTTTGCGGCTATCCACACAGGGTCTTCTCGGAAAGCTTTCCAGGATGCATCACCGGTTGTTTTATTCTTGTGGGATATCAAATATATTAATTTATTACTCTTGCTACCATCAGTGCTGTCCATCGGTTGAAAGTAGATGATGTTTGTAATGCCTTGCTTCTCGAACAATTTTATTGTATGGCTGCGGAAACGCTCGTGTAAATTTTGCAGGTTACCAGGGGAGGCGGTGTAGGTGCGCAATTCGAAAGTGCGGGGCTGGGGGCTTTTTACTATTTTCAAAGATGGCGAGTAATCCGTAACCAGCATAAAAGTACTTTCCACTTTTGCTACGATTTTGCCATTCACTTCCGAGGCTTTTGCTACCGCCTGCCATTCAGGGTCGGCGCCGAAAGCTTTAAAGGATGCATTCCTGGCTTCGCGACTAGGGTAAGAAAGTATATAGATCAATTTATTTTCCGGGTTGTCCATAGGAACCCAATAGCCGATGTTTGTCATGCCATGCTTGGCAAAAATGCGCATGGTGTTGTTTCGGAAACGGGCATGGAGATCTTCCAGTTTCCCGGGGTGTGCATAATACACACGCATTTCATAAACAGGCTGCGGCTGCAATTTTGTTTCAGGGGATGTTGATTGTGCAGCGCTCTTCTTAGAAGGAATACAAATAAGAAAAATGGCGATTACCAATAGCAAGAACGGAAATAACTTATTCATATGGCAGGTTTCTTTAAATATGTTTTGAGCCGTTACTAAACATTTAATGACTCTATTGCAAAACAAAGGTATTTTCTAATACTAGATTCAAATTAGCGATAATATGATCTGTAATTCAAATACAATATTTGTCTACGATGTCACGGAGTAGGATCGATTGGTTCTCAATGCATCCCTTTTCAAAGATACTCAGGTTGCACAGATAAAAGGTAACACTAACCTCTTTGTCATTTAAAGATGTCTCCGGAGCCAGGCACTGCCTATCATACTTTCACCTAAAACAATAGGGGTGAAGTTGAAGGTCTTTTGACAGGTGGGTCTTTCTGGCTTTCACAAAGATGTGTGAAAATTATTGAATTTTCCAACGCCGGCTATTGAAGTCATTTTGACGGAGGGGTAACCGCAACGCGCAAAGGAGGAAGCAAAGGGTAACCCTTAGACCTGGCGCAAGTGTTCCAACGGGCTTAGTTAGGGTATAATTAATTATAAAGCAACGCCCGTTGAACAACTTGTGCATGTTTGGAGGTGTTAAAAACAAAAACAAAGGAGCGCGCAACGGAGGAACTGTAAAGGAGGAAGCAAAGGGCACTTACTTGCCTGGCTTTTTTGCTATCACTCCACGTTTAATGTCCTCGTTGTTGAGTTTGCAGCCCCTGAATTTATAGTGTGCCCGTACTTAAATGGCACAATAATCGTTAAAAAGCGAGGATAACCTGTTAGGTCTTACACTTTGGTCATATCTCTACGTAAGAAAAGGCCTGTCAGGTTGTTTTCATTAGCGACCAGACTTATTAGGTTTGGCAATAAAAATGTAATTAATGATTTCCCGGAAATACTTTAAGCAGTTATATTTAACCATTTGTTTAATCGCCGCTCTACAGCCAGCTTTTACACAGTCTGTGTTGCCAGACAGTATAGGCAAGCCTATCATCGACACACTTATTCCTTCCCTCGTTAATAAAGTGGCGGCTTACACCTCTACCATAGACCATAATACATTTATACTGCAGCGCAAGATCAATATTACGCCTATCGTAATAGGCTTGCCGGAATTAGAAACAAGCATTAAAGGTTTTAAATCCAGGCTGGAAAAACGCGGGCGGCAGATGAACCTTCGCAGCCTCAACAGTGGCACTATCTTGCTCAGGGAAATAGCGAATACGCTGGGGGATTATAAGATCCTTCTATCAAATTATAGCAAGCAGTTAACGAGTAACAATAAAGAAGTCAAGAGGATTATTTATGATCAGCAGTTGAGAATACAAGTTCCTGATTCAATGCTTATGGAGCAACTGCAGGAACTGCGTATCGAGGCCCGGCGACTGGATTCCATGCAACAGTATACACTGGTGCGTGTAAACCTGATGCGTAACCGCGTGTCGGTGCATTTATTACAGGCAAACGATATCATGTCTGACATGAGTTACCTGGGCACCTCGATACGGATGTCTATCTGGATGCCACAGGATGCCCCTCTTTTCAGGGCTTCTTATGTGGATTATCTTTCATCCTGGGAAGATATCACAGTTAATGCCTTGCAGCGTTCGGCAAGGATCATAGGTATTTACGTGGGTGGCAAATGGCAGGTACTAACCGTTAGCTTACTGATATTTATCTTCATCACTACCTGGTGTTTTATTAACATGCGTCGCGTCAAGAGAACAAGTGATCCCGCTACGGTTATGGAGCCAATGAATTTTTTAAGCCGCAGTGTATTGGTGAGTTGCCTGATGGGATTTTTTACGTATTCACCGTTGCTTTATGCAAATCCCACCATGTCGTTCCTGCATGCGAATGAAGTATTGCGGCTGGCGGCACTTACTTATTTAATTTATCCTTACCTGGCAAAGAAGTCGAAAGTGCTTTGGATTCTACTCTGTACCCTGTGGGTATATTATGTGCTGGACGATATATTGCTTGAAGCGGCATTCGGTGAAAGATGGGGACTTTTTATAGCCGGTATCCTACTAACGGGTCTTTGCGTAAAATTGATCACCAATAAGACAGGATTTTTTGTAAAGATCAACGAGTCTTCGGCCACGAAAGCATTGGTGATATTTTCACTGGCACAGGTAGTGATGTCTATCATATTTAATTTAACCGGGCACCTGACTCTTGCAAAAATATTTGGCATCAGTTCGGTGCAGAGCCTGATGCTTGGGATTACACTTAAGATAT
>JBBJOD010000607.1:0-2759 GCA_037721715.1 Chitinophagaceae bacterium
CAATGAACATCCCGGTTGGATCTCAAAAAGTTGCAAAAGCTAATGAAGCAGTGGCTACATTTGGTGAAGGTTGTTTCTGGCACGCTGAAATAGTTTTTCAAAGCCTGGTCGGCGTGAGAGATGCAGTTTCCGGCTATGCCGGTGGAAGGTCGAAAAATCCTGATTATGAAAGTGTATGTTCAGGATCAACCGGACATGCAGAAGCCGTACAGGTGTATTATGATCCTTCTGTGGTATCGTATGAAACGCTGGTAAAGGCTTTTTTTGCAAGCCAGGATCCCACTCAGCTGAACCGGCAGGGCAATGATGTAGGTACTCAGTATCGGTCTATTGCATTTTATAAGAACGATGAAGAAAAAAAGATACTGGAAGCTGAAATTAAACAATTGTCTTCGTCAAAAAAATTCAAGGCCAGGATTGTTACAGAGATAGTTCCTCTTACTAAATTTTATTCAGCCGAAAATTATCACCAGGAGTATATTAGTATTCATCCTGAAAATCCTTATGTTCAAAACGTGTCACTGCCAGATTTTGTTAAGTTCAGGTCTGAGTTTAAAGGGAACTACAAAACAAAGTAAAACCCTATTAAATCTTTAAAGCAGATTGTTATATCGCTAGTTTTTTATTCTTTCTTATTCATTTTTGAGTGAGTTCAAATCACTAAGATCTAATCAATTCCAGTTTATTGAGTTCAGCGGTAATAAATTTAATGTCACTTTCTTCAAGCCTGATATTAATTGCTTGCGCGTTTTGGATGGCTTGTTCTGCATTGCGGGCTCCAACAAGTGCAATAGTCACTCCTGGCTGTTCTATTGTCCATTTGATTACAAGTTGGCCGAGCGTTGCATTTTTTTCGTGCGCCATTGGTTTAATTCGCTCCAGGAATTCGTTCGTCCGTTTAAGATTTTCCTCTTTAAAAAAATACAATCCCGCCCGGTGGTCTCCTGCTTCAAATGTATAGCCAGGTTTCATCTTTCCAGTCAGGAGTCCACGTTCGAGCGGACTGTAGGCGAGGATTGATTTTTCGTTCTCAATACAATAAGGAATAAGCTCCGCTTCAATGTTGCGTTTAACCATACTGTAGGGAACCTGGTTTGATACCAGCATTATATATTTCTCAGATTCCTGCATCTGCTCCAGGCTATAGTTGCTTACCCCGGCGTGCCTTACTTTTCCATCTCGTATTAAGGTAGTAACAGCCTCCATTGTCTCTTGTATCGGAGTGGTAACATCTGGCCAGTGTATCTGGTAAAGATCAATATAATCTGTTCCCAACCTGCGCAGGCTATCTTCACATTCCTTAATAATACTGTCTTTGCCAGCATATTTGTACACGTCTATGTCTTTGCCCTCATTGTTTTTCGTTTTGAAGGCAAGACTACCTTTAGGCAAGTCCCAGCGCATGCCGTACTTGGTAAGCAATTGCACTTTATCTCTTGGAATACCTCTTATGGCCTCGCCTACGATGTCTTCGCTGGTTCCCTGGCCATAAATCGGAGCCGTATCTATTGAAGTAACTCCAAGGTCATAGGAGGCCCTGATTGCTGCTACCGCGTCTTTACGCTCTGCGCCTCCCCACATCCATCCGCCAATTGCCCAGGCACCAAAACTAATTACTGACAGATCAAGATCTGAGCCTCCAATTTTTCGATACTCCATTTTAATGTTTTTATGTGAGTGCTGCTAATTAAATTGTAGTGGAAATTAGAAATAAATGGTGCAATAATCAAACCTGTGTTTTACCTACTTGCGTCTGGTACCATTTTTTCAACACGACGAATTTTGCAAGAATAATCAATAAAAATCCAACGAGGTGATTCCATGTAAGCTTCTCTGTTTTAAAAATACTGTTGTAGATATCATAATTATTGCAATGGTAAGTACTTCCTGATGCGTTTTTAATTGAACAAGGTAATCAGGTCCAATACTATCTTTGTACCGGTTTGCAGTAACCTCGAACAAATATTCGAAAAATGCCAGTCACCGACGAATAAACATGATAGCCAGTATACCAAGATTTTTTCCCCTAAGAATATCTTTACATTTCAGGTTGCCTTACCATGCCAGGGTCATGAAAGTGTTTCAGTAACCGATCAAAAGTAAATAATAGGAAAAACTATTTAGGAGATTGGTTGTTGCTACCATTTAACTAAATTCAGGTAAGCTAACAATTACATAGATGTTAGAAAGATATCAATGCGATTCTACCGTGGGGGTGTGTTTTTTTGATTCAAAGATGGTGTTTTACTACAGCCAAATGGTTCTATAATGTTTGCCTGCCAAGACTGCTTACAAAGGAAGGAACAATAATAATCAATCTAATACACTGAATAATGAAAAGAAATTTTTATATAATTTTTGGATTTATTGTAGTTATTTATTTTTCAGTTAATTGTAAAGACAATCATCCCTTCTTGAAAAATGGTATATGGCGAACAACTTTGCAAAGACCCGACGGTCAACTAATCGTATTTAATTTTGAAACTAAAGACAGTCTGGGTAAGAAAATTCTTTATATATTAAACGCATCAGAAAGATTACTTGTAGACAGTATCAGGATACAGGGAGATTCTATATTTATTCAAATGCCCTTTTTTGATTCCGGTTTCAAAGCAGTAATTGACAAGGACGGCAATCTCGTTGGTTCATGGGTAAAAAGGCTTGCAGACAGGGAACGGATGATGCCGTTTATGGCCGTTTTTAACCAGCAAGACCGGTTTGCAGGAGGGGGTGCGCCCAGGTAGAATATATCTGGACAA
>JBBJOD010000124.1:0-10496 GCA_037721715.1 Chitinophagaceae bacterium
TCCCAATTTTATCAGTTACACCAACCTGGCTACACTTAATCCGTCGACAGCCGCCGTTCCTTACAGGAGTGAAATTCGTTCCGGAACAAATTCAGTTTTCGGCTCCGCTGATTTCGGTTATAAAGGTATTGCCTATCTTTCTGTTACAGGCAGGCAGGACTGGTTTTCTACGCTGAACAAAGGCAACAACTCCATATTTTATCCTTCCATCGGAACAGGCATCATATTATCCGATGCCTTCACTATGCCGGCAGCAATCAATTTTCTTAAAATTCGTGGATCATGGGCACAGGTGGGCAGTTCTACGGTTGATCCAGAAAGCATCAACCGTATCTACACGTTTACGGCGGGTGGATTTAATGGCATACCAGTGCAGGGAGCACCTAATAACTTACAAAATCCCGATATCCGGCCACTAACTGTAACAACGTCAGAAGGCGGGTTCGAAGTTCAGTTCTTCCAAAATCGTTTTAGTATTGATGCCACTTATTACAGCCGCGTTACCACTAATGACATTCTTCAACCGGCCATCTCGCAAACAACCGGCTTCAACGCTGGAAATCAAAATGTAGGTAAGATCACCAATAAGGGAGTAGAATTGCTGTTTTCTGCTGCCGTTTTGAATTCGGGAAGTTTCAACTGGAATGCCAGTTATAATTTTGCTTACAATGAAAGTAAGATAGTGGAGCTCGCACCTGGAATAACCAATTTAACCATCGGGACGGGTATTTCCTCTGCGGTTAGCATCGTGAATGCTGTCGGCCTGCCCTATGGGTCTGTGTTAGGATGGAGAATGAGAAAGAATGCAGACGGCGCCCAGGTGTATAACAAAACAAGCGGGTATGAAGACAGGTACCAGGATTATCTCGGTATAGCAAACCCTCCTTACACTATGGGACTTACCAACAACTTTCGATATAAGAATTTTTCTCTGAATGTACTGCTGGATGCAAAATTTGGTGCAGTGGCGTTTAACAACATGTGGGTGTATGCCATGCGTTTTGGCTTGACAAAGAACACGCTGCCGGGAAGGGAGACAGGTGTTCAGTTAGATGGAGTAGATCAGTCAGGGGCCAAATTTAGTAAACTGTGGCCAGTGGTTGACCTGGATACTTATTATAACAACAGGGGTGTTAACTACTCAGAACTGCAAACTTTCAGCACAGACTTTGTTAAATTACGCAGCTTGATTTTAAGTTATACCATACCCACCAGCAGGCTGAAGTTTGCCAAGATACAGTCTGTAAATATTGGCCTTGTAGCCCGCAACCTGGCCATCCTATACCGTGATAAAGCGGTAAAAGATGCAGGCCTTGATCCGGAGATGCAGCAAACGGTAGCCAACGCTACAGGAACAGCCGGTGCTGGTGAGCCAAGAACCAGGACCATGGGCATTAACCTGAACATTAAATTTTAATTTTATCCTGTTTAAAAATGAGTAAAATATTTTCAATACCCGTTTTGGTGATGGCCGCAGGCATTTCATTGATTACTGCCTGTAATAAACCGAGTCTCACCAATTTAAATACACCGTTGAATTCGGTGAATTACCCTATTCCTGCCAATCTTTTCACGAATGCATTATTGGCTACCCCAAGAGATAGCTATTCGGTATTATCGCAAGGAATGCAATATTTTTCAACCTACAAGGAAGTACCTGCTGTAGGAGATAAATTTTATAGTTTTAACGGTACCGAAGCTGATTTTAGCACATATACCGGCCGGCTTAATACATTGTACCAGCTGGCCCAGGCCGTCCAGGCGCCGGAACTGGTGAATCAGCGGGCAATGGTCAGGATACTCCGGGCGTATACCTATCACCAACTGACAGATGTTGCTGGCGACATTCCCTACAAAGAAGCATTAAGGGGTGAAGAAGGAACTTTGAGTCCTAAGTATGACGCGCAAAGGGAGATATACCTGGATATGTTTAAAGAACTGGATGAAGCAGCTACTTCGCTGGATGCATCCAAAACAAATTTTGGTGCAGCCGATCTTTATTACAAGGGGGATGTTACGAAATGGAAAAAGTTCGCTTATACGTTGATGTTAAGGCTGGGGATGCGTCTATCCAAAGTGGAACCTGCCTTAGCGCAGACCTGGGTACAAAAGGCGATAGCTGGGGGCGTTATTACAACAGATGCTGACATCGCTAAGATATCTTATGCAAATGTCACCAACGGTATGAACCTCAAGGTGCGTAATTCGCTGCTTAACGGAAACTACCTGAACTCGCAGGACCCGGATAATGTAGAAGGTGGCAAGTACGCAGCCTTGTTTATTAATAAACTTAAAAGCACCAACGATCCGCGCCTGCCGGTTATTTCGGTAGTCTGGGTGAAGCCTGCGGGCGCTAGTGCTTACACCGCAGATAATTCACCGGCCCTTCAAAAAGGCATGATCAGCGGAAGCCTCAATACCAAACCCCTTGATTTCGAAACATACTCCGAACCTTCCCCCTTGTTGTTGAATGTAGCGGCACCCATTATTATCCTGGGCCCCGCAGAAGCACACCTGCTTTTAGCTGAAGCTGCATTAAGAGGCTGGTACACCGGCGGTTCGGCAAGAATTGCCTATGAAAATGGTGTAAGAGCCGGTATGACGCAGTGGGCGCAATACCCCGCAGTAGCGCCCAGTTCCAATGTTATATCCACCGCCCAGATCGATGCCTATCTTGCCGCCAATCCATATTTAAGTACTGGAGGTTTTGAACAACAATTGCAACAGATATCGGAACAAAAGTGGTTATCTTTATTTGGAGACGATTATGAAGTTTTTGCCAATTGGAGGCGTACGGGATACCCTGTTTTAATGCGGGTTAATTATCCGGGCAATGTTACCGGTGGACAAATGTTCAGGCGATTTTCGATACCTATCGCTGAGAAGTTATTAAATCAATCCAATTACCTGGACGCATTAAAAAGGCAGGGTTTCTCCGAATCAACCGGTGACAATTTACTGACCCGCGTTTGGTGGGATAAACCGTAGTTAGTGAATGGTGAAGGGGGAATGGTCAATGGTCAATGGTGGATGACGAAGTTCCATTGAGAGACCCATCTAACATGAAGCAATCAAGCGGCAAATAATGACGAACAATTTCAATGGGCGATCGTGCCCGATACCCGATAGCTGACAGCTAATACCTAACATCTAAAACCACACACAATGAAACGAAGAGACCTGTTAAAATATATATCCGCCACTCCGCTGGCGGCATCCATTATGAGCCTGGTGCCCTTTCAATCCCTGCAGGCATCACCCAATAAAAAAAGACGCGACCTGGTTAAGGAATTGGGCCTGCGTACTTTTATCAATGCCGCCGGTACCTACACAACAATGACTGCCTCCCTAATGAACGACGAGGTATTGGATGCCATCAACGGTTCCGCGAAAGAATTTATCATGCTCGACGAGGTGCAGGACAAGGTGGGCGAAAAGATTGCTGCGTTATGTCATACTGAAGCCGCTACCGTTACCGCCGGTTGCTGGTCGGCGTTAGTGCTGGGAACCGCAGGGGTACTTACCGGCATGGACCCGGTTAAAGTTGCCATGTTGCCAAACGTTGAAGCACTTGAAAAAAATGAAGTGATTGTGCAGAAAGGGCACAACCACGGCTATATTCACGCTCTTACCAATACAGGCATTAAACCGGTTGTGGTAGAAACAGTACAGGACCTTGAAAAGGCAATCCACGGAAAAACAGCGCTGATGTATTTTTTAAATGAAAGTTCGCCGCTTGGCATGATTCAACACGCCGAATGGCTGGCTGTAGCAAAGAAGAACAATATCCCTACCTTGATCGATATTGCCGCAGACATACCTCCTGTAGAAAACTTGTGGAAATATTCCGATATGGGATTTGACCTGGTTTGTATATCAGGTGGCAAGGCACTGAGAGGCCCCCAAAGCGCAGGGCTGCTATTGGGAAAAAAGGAACTGATCGCCGCCGCCCGCCTGAGCGCACCTCCGCGTGGCGGAAACATCGGCCGTGGCATGAAGGTAAATAAAGAAGAGATCCTGGGAATGTATGCTGCACTTGAAAGCTATGTTAACCAGGACCATGAAAAGGAATGGAAGATGTGGGAACAGCGAGTTGCCTTTATTGAATCAGCGGCTAAAAAAGTAGAAGGAGTGACCACGGAAGTTACTGTTCCTCCTATTGCCAATCATACACCGGCATTGAAAATTAGCTGGGATACCAGCCGTGTCAGGATCTCGAGGAAAGATATACAGGAGAAACTGCGCAATGGTGTTCCTTCCATTGAAGTGATGGGTACTGGTGATAACGTTATCAACATCACTGTTTTCATGTTGAAGCCAGGCCAGGAAAAAATTGTCGCGAAGCGTATCAACGAGGAACTGGCTGCGGCATCTGCTGCCACCGCCTGATTGTGATAGCAATACTGAACTTACAACCTGAGTACGGTAATACAAGGTATCATCATTTATTCAACATCATCAGTTCCTTACTTCTCAACATGCTAAAATCAAGTTATCTATCCTTTTTATTTCTTCTTTCTATTATAGGCATTGCTAACGTAAGAGGTCAAACCTATTCCATCGTCATCAAGGGCGGCCATGTTATCGACGCTAAAAATAACATAGACAAGGTGATGGACATCGCTATCAATAATGGCAATGTGGTAGCAGTTGCAAGCAATATAGATGCAAAGCAAGGCAGACAGGTTGTTAATGCGGAAGGAATGTATGTAACTCCGGGCCTTATCGACCTTCATGCACATGTTTTCGCTGGTACCGAACAGGATCGTTATTTAAGCAATGGCCCGGAAGCACTTGCGCCTGATGGTCATACCTTTCGGGTAGGACTTACCACCGTTGTAGATTGCGGGGGTGCAGGCTGGAAGTCTTTCCCTGCATTTAAGCTAAATGTGATAGATCATGCTAAAACACGTGTGTTGTCTTTTTTGAATATTGTAGGAGAAGGTATGCGTGGCGGACCGTATGAGCAGGACCTAAACGACATGGACCCTAAAATGGCTGCAAATGCCGCCAGGAAATACAGGGAATTTGTAGTAGGATTTAAAGTGGCGCACTTTGAGGCTGCGCAATGGACGCCTGTTGACAATGCCGTGGCCGCAGGAAAACTTGCCAATATGCCCGTGATCGTTGATTTCGGTGGTGATGATACGCATCCGCCGCTTTCCATAGAGGAGTTGTTCTTCAAGCATCTTCGGCCAGGGGATATTTACACGCATACCTTTACGGAATTGTCAAGAAGAGACCCAATAGTAGACCTTAAAACAAGGGTATTAAGGCCCTTTGTGCCCGAGGCTAAGAAAAGAGGGATCATTTTTGACGTCGGCTACGGAGGTGGCAGCTTCGACTACCGTCAAGCACTACCCGCCATTAAAAGCGGGTTCTTCCCAAATACCATCAGCACCGACCTGCATACCGGCAGCATGAATGGCGCAATGAAAGACATTCTAAACGTTATGTCTACGTTCGTGGCCATGGGCATGAAAGTTTCCGAGGTAATTAAAGCGACCACCTGGTCAGCCGCCCAGGTGATCAAAAGGGAAGAATTGGGAAATCTGTCAGTTGGTTCCGTTGCAGATATTGCGATACTTAATTTAAGGCAGGGTGATTTCGGTTTTTGGGATCGTATGGGATATAAGTTGAAAGGCAAACAAAAATTTGAATGCGAGATGACAATCAAAGATGGCCGGATTGTATACGACCTGAATGGTATCGCTACTCCCGTTATTGTAACGAGCCGGTAAAAAGGCTTGAGCTTAACATGTCAGTAATTATGGTCATCCCGGATCGATATCTATCAGATTCGCCGAATGTAAGCCTTGATGATGCCAGGCAGTACTAGCGGGTAATCAGCATCGGTATTCGGGTAGCAACAGCATGGCCTCCTACTTTAAGTTCTACCTACCAGAAGACTGTCGAATTACTTGGCACCTAAGAAGCCCTCGTGTAATAGAAAGGAGCTGGGGTTAACACTACATCAAATCATTCATATGAAACTTCTTTTATTTTTGGCAGGAATTGCAATGCTTACCGGTTCTTTTAAAAGCACCCACTTAATGAATGAAATGATTATCCCGCAACCATTGCTTGTTTTGAAATGCAACGATTTCAATGTGAACGGCAGGGGAACCAACCCGGAGTGGAACAAGACGAAATGGAACATGCTTGTCAAACTGGATTCAGGAGGTAGCAATTATGAAAGTAAATTTAAGATATTGTATTCGTCAACAGGTATTTACGTGCTTTTTTATGGAAAAGATAAAAAAATATCCACCCGGTTCGATAAGGATTTCCAGGACCTTTACCAGGGAGACGTGTTCGAAGTATTTTTTCATCCCAATCCTGCATTGCCGTTATATTTTGAATACGAAATAAACCAATTAAACAAGGAACTGGTGTTACTGGTGCCTCATTTCGGCAATCGGGTTCATGGCTGGCTGCCATGGCATTACGAAAAAAACCGGATGGTTAAAAAGGCCGTTACTGTAGCCGATGGAAAGATGGAATTGAACGCATCCATCAGTTCATGGAACGCGGAGTTGTTCTTTCCCTATACACTTTTCAGTCCCCTGGAAAATGTTCCTCCTGTAAGTGGAACTGTTTGGAATGCTAATTTTTACAGGCTCGATTACGACAGTGGAAAGATGATTAAATGGGCATGGTCGCCGGTGGAAAAGTCTTTCCATGAATTTGAAAAGTTTTCTCAGGTTAAATTTGAATAGTTCTTAAAGCCTGTCAGATTCTAAACCTACACGTTAGTAAAAGATTGAGATCACTTAAATCGCTATTCACCTAAAAGATAGATTATTCGGGTTAATGAATATCGTAGATAAAATAGTACCAGTTACGTTGTTTGCACTATTCATTATAACGGGCTGCAATCCGGCTGATAAAAACAGGAGCTGGAGTATTTACAAAGCAGACAATGAAAGCAGCAGCTATTCTCCTCTAACCACCATAGATACACGCAATGTTAAACAGTTAAAACCTGCCTGGACTTTTGCCTTTCAAGATGCAACGGACACCTCTCATTTCGGCCGCAGTGAATGCAATCCCATCATTATTGACAATGTAATGTATGTTACTTCGGCCAGGCACCGGGTTTATGCTGTTGATGCAGGCACCGGTCGGCAAATCTGGTCTTTTGACCCTTTTAACGGAGAAAGAGGTGGTGGTGTAAGTAGGGGGGTAACTTACTGGGAGGATGGAGGCGACAAAAGAATCCTGTTCACCGCCGGAGATAATTTATATGCTGTAGACGCACAAACAGGTGTGCCCATTGGTGAATTTGGACAGCAGGGAAAGGTAAGTATGAATTTCGGGTTCCGGGGTGATCCGGCGACTATATCAGTGATACCGACATCACCGGGGATAGTATATGGTGATTTGCTGATCATGGGTACCGAGGTATCAGAGTTATACGGCGCTGAACCCGGGTATATCCAAGCTTATTATATTAAAACAGGGAAACATGCCTGGACGTTTCATACCATACCATTACCAGGCGAGCCTGGGTATGAAACATGGCCTGCGGATGCATGGAAGTATGCAGGTGGTGTTAACGCCTGGGCAGGATTAAGCCTGGACAAAAAAAGAGGACTTGTATTTCTTGCGCTCGGATCACCATCTTACGATTTTTACGGTGGCGACAGGAAGGGACAAAACTTATATGGTAACTGCGTAATGGCGCTCGATGCCAAAACCGGAAAATACAAATGGCATTTCCAAACCATACGTCATGATCTTTGGGATTACGACTTACCGGCTCCTCCCAACCTGGTAACTGTAACGAGGGATGGTCAAAAAGTTGATGCGGTGGCGCAGGTTTCAAAAATTGGTTTTGTTTATGTACTCGACCGCGAAACAGGCAAATCATTGTTTCCGGTGGAAGAGCGCAAAGTGCCAGCTTCAAATGTACCCGGCGAACATGCCTGGCCTACACAACCGTTTCCTTTAAAGCCAGCGCCATTTGCCCGGCAATTATTGAAAGAAGATGACCTGGCGGATTTTACGCCCGGTGCACACGATAGCCTGGTTAAGATTGTGCGATCGCTTCGATATGAAGGGTTGTTTACCCCACCTGATCTACGGGGGAGCCTGAATTTTCCCGGTACACGCGGTGGAGCCGAATGGGGGGGAGCTGCTTACGATCCAACCGGTGTTCTTTTTATCAGGTCTAATGATTCCCCTGAAATCGATTCGCTTCAATTGGTAAAGCATGATCCCGGCAGAGAAAACCAACCTGCGTCTGTTCGGGGAAAGGCATTTTATACAAATCATTGTAAAAGTTGCCATGGCGCCGACCGGCAGGGAGATGGCCTTAATAATCCGTCGCTGCTGGGCATCCAACATCGGATAACAACCGAAGCTGCGTTAACAAAAATAAGGCGGGGAGGTGGAAGGATGCCTGCTTTCGCTAGTATCTTACATGGCTCAGAAGACGCTATAATCGCCTACCTGTTTGACATCAGGGACAGGCACGTCTCAGATAAAGAAACCAACCTGCTCGAGATCAGCAGGAACATGACAACACATAAAAAGAAAGTAGACAAAAGTCAGTCAGACAGTTTTTCCACTTATCTGAATCTGACTGCCTACAGCATTTTTAAAGGTCCTGATGGTCATCCGGCAATTAAGCCACCATTTGGCACATTGAGTGCCCTTAACTTGCATACAGGGAATTATGTGTGGAAAATTCCGATTGGGAACCATGCAGAACTGCAGAAGAAGGGAGAACCGCCTACCGGTTCAGTTGGGTCTGCGGGCCCCATTGTCACAGCAGGAGGACTCATATTTATTAGCGGTACCAGTGATAAAAAATTGCTGGCACTGGATAAGCTAACGGGAAAAACATTGTGGGAATTTACACTTCCTGCGCCTGGTACGGCTACGCCTTCCACGTACTTCAGTAACAGGAAACAGTATGTAGCCATATCGGTCGCTGGCAATAGAGAAAACCCTGGCGGTTACTTAATGGCTTTTTCATTAGGCGACTAATAAAATCAAAGGCTTCCATTTCGAACAATTAGGCGGATAGTCTTCCTGTTGAAGCGATTAAATATATCATCATCATGAATCGTGTTTCTAGATCACTAATGTTAATATTGGAAATTACAGACTGAAAAGAATCAGCATATAGAAGCAGAATGAACAGACAGTTGATGTATCTTAGTTGAATCAAAAAAAGTTAATAACCAAAAAGAAAAAAATGAAAACAGAAAGACGGTCAGTTTTAAAAAAGATCTTTGCCTCGATAGGAGGAGTAATGGGGTTGGGTTTGATTTCAAATGCAAAATCACCGGTAGAGAAAAAATCACTCAATGTTACTAACTTCCAGGACGTACCACTATTTGCCGGTTCAACAACATTTGGTAACATGGTCTTTATTGCCGGAAAAGGCGCTCATACGGCACCGTTTGAAATTAAGGCTCATACAGAGATCGTTCTTAAAGAACTTGAAAAGGAACTCATCAAAGCAGGGTCGTCCATGGAAAAGGTATTAAAGGTTTCGGTGTTCTTAAACGATATAGCTGATTACAAGGGAATGAATGAAGTTTACAAAGGCAGATTCGGAAAAAAACCTCCCGTGAGAACTACCGTAGCAGTTGCCAAAGGAGGTGTTCCCGGTGATTCACTTGTTGAAATGGATTGCATAGCTTACTTGTAAAAGTATTCTTTCATGCCAAGAATTGGTATCAGCGGTCATCCATCAGGAACAAAAGCCAGAATTTCATTCACCTGCTTATACTAAAAGTGACGGCTGATAGCTGATTTTAGTTTGGCAGCTGCTGCAGTACTGTATAATTCTCTTCAGTCAGTACCTCTGCATGAAATCCAAAATCTTTTAAGAAGTTGATCAGGCAGTCGGGGTCAACAATACCATCTGACGACTTCACACGTAAGATTTTGTCACAATCTTCCAGGTCAAAATTTGCTTTGTAACTCATAAATGATTTATGAATTTTTTCAAGTAGCAAATTGGCCTGCCTGCTGTCTGGTACATTTGTCTTGAAAACTTCTATCATACAATATTATTTCCGTTGTTTATAATTATCGTAAATGGTAGTAGGTAACTAACCCGCTTGTTTGTTGTATAAAAGTAACCTCAATCACCAGTCGAAAAGGGGTGTATTTACGTCAATTAGAGGGTTGATAGCGACTTGTTCGCAGCAGCTAAAACAGGTACAAGTGGTAGCCAAGATACCGGGCAATCTTATCACTTAAAATAGACGGTCTTTCATGATATGGGGTTGATTACGACATATATTCTATTTACTTTTAACGCATGAAGCACATCTCTATACTGGTACCGGAAGGAGCTATTTTAGGAAGCCTGGAAGGCTCGCGGCATTTATTTTCGCAGGTGAATGATTTTTTTAAAGAGAGAGGTGAGCCCCCTGTTTTTAAAGTGCAGCTCGTAGGTATGTTTAAGCAGACACAGTTAAGTGGTGGTTTGTTTACTGTTAATGCGGATGTGCTTTTAAAAGATGTTGAAAAAA
>JBBJOD010000125.1:0-10485 GCA_037721715.1 Chitinophagaceae bacterium
CGTTCAGGTGAAAAACGCTTTAATTAACATTGCAATACAGCAGCAGTCAAACAGGGAAATCACTGCTTCGGCTTACCCTCAGTTAGATGGCTCCGTAAATTTCACTGACTATTTGAGTATACCGACGAACCTGTTACCCGGCGAATTCTTTGGACGGCCTGCCGGCACCTATATACCTGTGAGATTTGGCACAAAATTCAATTCGTCTTACGGAATTAACCTTCGCCAGATTTTATTCGACGGCCAGGTTTTCGTAGGCTTGCAGGCTAGAAGCGCATCTATAAAATATGCGGAACAGAACGTGGCTGTAACCCAGGAACAAATAAAGGCCAATGTATATAAGGTATACTACCAATTGGTTGTCGGTAGAAACCAGGTCAAACTGCTTGATGCCAACATTTTAAGATCAGAGAAATTGCTGAACGATACAAAGGAACTATTCAAAAACGGTTTCCAGGAAAAGCTGGATGTAGATAAAGTAAACGTAAGCCTTTCAAACCTCAGAACAGATAGAACTAAAATTGAGAACCAGTTACAGACTGGCAACCTGGCCTTGAAATACCTTATGGGTATGCCTGTAAAAGAGGAGCTGGTACTGACGGACAGCCTGAGAGATGCCGACCTGAAACAGGATTTGCTAAGCGACGGAAATTTCCGCTACGAAGACAGGGTGGAATATCAACTGCAACAGACAATCGCCAGGTTAGGCGAGTACAATGTTAAACGCTATAAGGTAAGTTATTATCCTGCGCTTACGCTTACAGGAGGGTATAACCGTAATGCACAGCGCAATACATTTAATTTTTTTAAGTCAGGTGAACCATGGTTTCCAACAAGCTTTTTTGCAATAGGCCTGGCGGTGCCCATTTTTGATGGTTTCGCAAAAGATGCCAGGATAAGGCAGGCAAAACTGCAACTGCAGCAAACGCAGAATACGATAACAGATCTCAGGAATAGCATAGACAACGATTTGCAAACTTCAAAGGTGCAGATAGGAAATGCATTGTTGTCAATTGATGAGCAAAAGAAAAATATGGCGCTTGCAGAGCAGGTATATAATCAAACGAAATTGAAATACGAACAGGGTTTGGGTTCGAACCTGGAAGTGACCAATGCAGAGACAGATATGATAACAGCTCAGAATAATTACTTCTCGGCCGTATATGATGCCATTATTGCCAGGATTGACTATCTAAAAGCTATTGGAAAATTATAAATATGGAATATAAAAATTTAGCTATGAAACAAATATTAAAATTTAGCCTGTTTATATTTTTTGCTGCCGGTATCATTTCATGCAACTCCGGTGCAAATGGTAAGAATTCGCAGCTTGCGGAAAAAAAGCAGGCTCTGCAAAAGAAGAAGGATGAAGTAAGCAAATTGAATGGCGAGATCACTAAACTGGAAAGCGAAGTTGCTTTAATTGATACATCTGCCGCTAAAACGGAAAAGCCCAAACTGGTTGCAGTGACTCAGGTAGCCAAAGAAAGCTTTACACATTACATAGACCTCCAGGGAAGAGTGGATGCAGAAAACATTTCATATGTCACACCACGCGGACAAGGCGGCCAGGTAAGGCAAATCTTAGTGAAAGAAGGTGATGCGGTGAGAAAGGGTCAGCTGTTGATGAGGCTGGATAATGCGCTTTTAAACGAGAACCTTGAAACCGCAAGAACTCAATTGGCTTTTGCTCAAAACATTTACCAACGCCAGAAGAATCTTTGGGATCAGAACATTGGTACCGAGGTTCAGTTGGTTACGGCAAAAAACAATGTTGACCAGGCGCAACGTGGCATTTCCACCTTAGAAGAACAACTGAAATTTTCAAATGTGTATGCTGAAGTAAGCGGGATAGCAGACGAAGTAAACATTAGGGTTGGTGAAACTTTTACCGGCATGCCTACATCAGGTATTAAAATTGTAAATACAAGCAGTTTAAAAGTAGTGACTGATATTCCTGAAAATTATATCACGAGGGTAAAGAAAGGTACACCGGTTGTTATTACTATCCCAGACCTTACTAAGACTTTTAATTCAACAATCAGTTTAATCAGCCAGTCTATCGGAACGAGTTCACGCGGGTTCACTGCAGAAAGCAAATTGCCTTCCGCTGCCAATTTGAAACCTAACCAGATTGCACTTATCAAGATACAGGATTACACAGCGCCAAATGCACTTTCTATCCCCATAAATACTATTCAAACTGATGAGAAGGGCAAGTTCGTCCTGGTGGCAAGTAACGAAAACGGAAAAATGGTTTCAAGAAAGCGAGCCATTGTACTGGGTGAACTTTATGGAGATAAAATAGAAATTACCTCTGGTTTGCAGGAAGGCGATGTATTGATAACGCAAGGTTTCCAGGGACTTTACGAAGGCCAGCTGATTACAACATCAACTATATAATTTCCAAAACTCCGGCCTTTAAGTACCGGCTGGTATAACACTGCATGCTTGCATTGGCTTCCGGTAAGTTGTCAGTAATTCCTACCACAGGATTCAAAAACAAATTATATGAGCGCTTTAGAAAATATAAAGGAAAAGTTTAAAGAGTTTAAGCCAACCAGCTGGTCTATTAATAACAAAACGTCTATTTACCTGCTCATCATCTTTGTTTCTATGATGGGCATCTACCAGTTTGTTACTTTACCAAAAGAACAGTTTCCCGATATAGTAATTCCTACTATATACGTACAAACGATATATGTGGGTAATTCTCCAAAAGATATAGAAAATCTCGTAACCAGGCCAATTGAGAAGCAGATCAAAGGTATTACCGGTGTAAAGATTAACAAGCTGAACAGTACGTCTGTACAGGATTTCTCGGCCGTAACAGTAGAATTCAATACAGATGTTAACATTGATGTGGCTATTCAAAAAGTGAAAGATGCCGTTGATAAGGCAAAGAAAGACCTTCCAACAGATCTTACAGAAGAACCAAATGTACAAGAGGTGAGCCTCTCCGAAATACCTATCATGTTTGTTAACCTGAGTGGAGATTACGATATGCTTCACCTGAAAGAATATGCAGACAACCTCCAGGACAGGCTTGAAGATATGTCGCAAATAACACGGGTTGATATAGTAGGTGCGCCTGAACGTGAGTTCCAGATTAATGTTGATAATTACAAAATGGAAAGTGCTAACATCACTTTCGATGATATTGCAAATGCTGTTGCCAGGGAGAATGCCGATATTTCAGGTGGTTTGCTTGAGGTGGGTGATATGAAGAGAACGCTGCAACTGAAGGGACAGTTCAAAACCGCTTTTGATATTGATAAAGTTATACTTAGAAACACAGCTGGTTCTCCTATTTATCTTCGGGATATTGCTGAAGTGAAAGACACAGTAAAGGAAAGAGAAAGCTATGCGCGTTTAAATGGCAAGAACGTGGTAACACTTAACATTGTAAAGCGCGCAGGTGAGAATCTTATCATAACCTCAGATGAAATCAAGAAGCGGGTAGAGGAAAGCAGGGGTATCGACTACCCAAAAGATCTTGATGTAGTGATCACGGGTGATCTTAGCCGCAATACGCGAACTTCTTTTAATGACCTTGTAAATTCTATCGTGATCGGGTTTGTGCTCGTTTTGCTTGTGCTTATGTTTTTTATGGGTGTCACTAATGCATTCTTCGTAGCCTTATCGGTTCCTTTGAGTATGTTTATGGCATTCATGTTTCTTCCGGGGGCTGAACTAATAATCGGCGGTAATGTAACGCTTAATTTCATAGTGTTGTTCGCACTGCTTTTCGGGCTCGGAATAATAGTGGATGATGCCATCGTGGTAATAGAAAATACGCATCGCATATTTGTAGAAGGGAAAGGAAAATTTTCTTCCACCCTCTCAGCCAAAATGGCTGCAGGTGAAGTATTCGTGCCAGTGCTTGCCGGTACATTAACAACGCTGGCTCCTTTTATTCCGCTGTTGTTCTGGCCAGGCATAATAGGTAAGTTTATGATCTATCTTCCTACGATGCTCATTTTTACGTTGAGCGCATCTTTGATCGTCGCCTTCATCATGAACCCGGTATTTGCGGTGGATTTTATGAACCACCCTCATGAAGAAAAAAAGGTTTCCAAATGGGCGATTTTTAAAAACCCATTTTTCTGGATAGTAATCGCAGCAGGATTAGCGTTGGATTTCAGTGGATTTACATTCCTGGGAAACCTGCTTATCTTCTTCATGTTGCTGGTAGTCTTGAACCGGTTGGTATTCGAAAACCTTATCAATGGGTTTCAAAACAAGGGGCTTCCATGGATCATGAATCACTATGAAACCATGTTGCGGTGGGCATTGAAAGGATGGAGGCCAGTCTGGCTGTTATTAGGAAGTATCGCGCTGTTCTTCGTTTCACTGTTCATCTTTATTGCAGCGAATGTTCCAATTGTTTTCTTTCCGAAAGGCGATCCGAATTATATTTATGTATACCTTAAACTTCCTGTAGGAACTTCAGTTGATTATACTGACTCTGTAACGCACCAGCTGGAAGCAAGGGTAACACAGGTGCTTGGAATGAAAAATGGTAAAAAGAACCACGTAGTGGAAAGTATCATTTCGAATGTTGCCATTGGCGCCAATGACCCAAGCAGTGGAGATCGCAGCACACGGCCCGAATTGGGCCGAATCCAGGTATCATTTGTCGAATTCGAAAAAAGGAAGGGCAAGTCTACCAAACCATACCTGGATTCTATACGTCAGGTTATAAAAGGAATTCCCGGTGCAATTATTTCAGTTGCCCAGGAGCAAAGCGGTCCACCAACCGAGCCACCTGTTAACGTGGAAGTAACCAGTGAGGACTTCGACGCCCTTACCAAGACAGCAGTGAACCTTAAGAACTACCTTGATTCAATACAGGTGGCAGGAATTGAGGAATTGAAAATGGACGTTGACCTCACCAATCCTGAAATTACGCTTATTGTTGACCGTGAAAGGGCCATGATTGAAGGTGTATCTACCTCCCAGATAGGAATGCAGATACGCACCGCCCTGTTCGGCCGCGAGATCTCAAAGATCAAGGATGGTGAAGATGAATTCAAGGTGCAGCTACGTAATGTTGAGATGCAACGCAACAGCTTGTCTGACCTGCTAAATATGCGGGTGGTCTTCAGGGACATTTCAACCGGGCAAATAAAAAAAGTTCCCATCAGTGCCCTTACAAAAGTGGATTATACCAGTACATTTGGCAGTATCAAACGCAAAAACGTTAAAAGGGTAATCACTCTTTATTCAAACGTACTGACAGGATATACACCTACGGCTATCAATACTGAATTAAAACAGGCGATTGATAATTTTACCAAAACTTCAGACGGTGTGGTGATCAGTCAGACCGGGGAAGGAGCCCAACAGGCAGAAACTGGCGCCTTCCTGTTAAACGCACTGATAATAGCACTGGCTTTGATACTGTTTATCCTGGTGCTTCAATTCAATTCGGTCAGTAAATCTGTAATCATATTAACTGAAATAATTTTTAGTATTATAGGAGTGATGCTGGGATTCGCCTTAACGGGAATGACCGTTTCGGTAGTAATGACCGGTGTCGGAATTATCGGACTTGCAGGTATCGTTATCAAGAACGGCATACTCGTTATCGAGTTTGCTGATGAACTAAGGTCTCGCGGCATGAAAACGAGGGAAGCCGTAATAAGTGCAGGTAAAACACGTATTATCCCGGTAATGTTAACAGCCATCGCAGCAATTCTCGGCCTGATTCCGTTAGCCATTGGTTTCAACATTAACTTTATTACCATGTTTTCTGAACTGAATCCACATATTTTCTTTGGTGGTGATAGCCAGACTTTCTGGGCACCTCTTGCCTGGACCATCATTTTTGGTTTAACCATTGCCTTTTTTATGACGCTTATTATAGTTCCAAGTATGTATTTGATAGCGGAGCGCCTGCGAAGGCCCATGAGGAAACTGTTCTACGGTAAATGGATCTCCATGTTGAGTATTCCACCTCTTATCATCCTTTTTATGCCTTTAATGATTTTTACCGCTTTCCATCACCAATATGTAGTGGCCAGGAGAAAGCGCAGACTGCAGGGACAACGAGTGAACAAGGAATTTCTGGGTAGCTGGTTCTAACAATTCCTAAGAGAAGATGCAGATAACTTCTTCTATACCGGGAAGAGTTTGTATTTCGATCAGCAAGAAAGCCTTCCATTGGAAGGCTTTCTTGCTGTAACCTACCTGCTACCTTACGGTGCATACCGCAATAAACATTTGATGAAGGATAACCAGAAATTGCAGCTCGACACCCGAGAAAAAAAGATTTTGGATATGCTAATATTATTAGTAAATTTATACTAATTATTTTAACAACTTGTTTCAACATGAACGAAAAACGGATAAATAACAATTCGTTTTTTGAAGCAGTAATGTTATGAGTTGCAACAAAATATGCTGGTAGTTGAGCCGGATGAGCCAGTATTTCAAATGATAAGGGCTGAACGGGGAGCCTTTAGGAGGTTGACTGCTAACATTTACAGCCAGGCTTTCATGGCATATGCGCAAAGAACTCCTCACGAAGCTTTTGCTGTTAATAAAATGCGTTTGATCAAAAAATTAGTGCTTATAAAACTTACCAACTGGTAGATGTATTTGGTTTCATTTTCGAAATAAATGCGCTAAAAAATCATTTGAATGAGTAAGAGTTTAAACTACATGCCCGGTGAGATACATGCCGACTACAAAATTGTGCTAAACCCGCATGAAGACCTCCGTGTTAAAATAGTAAATATCAAAAAAGATTTTGGAGAAAATTATAAAGCACCTACAGCACTTTGGGGTAAACCTCATATTATGCTGGCTAAATTTACCGTTTGGCAAATGATGGAAGACAGGATCGTTCATCGATTAAAAGTATCGGCAATGGGCATGCCTCCATTCAAAGTGCTTTTAAAGGACTATGGCAGTATTCCTTCACATAGTATTGTCATCAACGTTGCTTCAAAATTACCGATACAGCACCTGGTAAAAGAATTGCGAACAGCTAAGCGGTTAATGAAGTCACCTGATCATGTACCTTTTTTCAATATTGATCCGCACTTAATCATTGCAAGTAAATTGTTACCTGCGCAATATGAAAAGTCGTGGCTTGAATATTCACACAAAAGTTTTACAGGGAGCTTTATTGCTGATACAATGCTATTGCTTAAAAGGAATGAAGGAGAGAAAGCCTACCAGATAGTAAAGCGTTTAGAATTTATGAATTTGCCTGTAAGCACTACCCAGGGTCAACTCTTTCCATAACATACATATTTAAGATTTCAGTTAGATATCACAATATGACAATGCGGAACCCGGGGGTAAAAGCCATGCCTGTATATTCCGTGTCATGTATCCAAAGCATGAAAGTCAATTTCTAAATTGGCCTTCAGTATAGAAAGTGCAGTGCAAACAAACGAAGTAAACAGCAACGCAAGTGTTTGAGCCGAAAGCCGAGTAGCCGCTCGTACTAGCAAATCGCCTCTCAACAAAAAAAGAATTTTCATGACAGAATTTAATTCACAGCAAGAGCCCGGTACTTACAAAAAAGGAAGAGGTGCTCAGTTCAATTCAGTCAACAAATTCTTAAAGAATCAAGTGGTCAGGGAGCACATAGAAGGCATTGATGATTGGGTAGAGACAAATGAGCAGACGCAGTACCTGGAAGACAATGCCAAAGGAATTGTAAATAAGGTAGAAAGTCCTGATGTGGGCATGTTCTATAGTATGAACCCGTACCAGGGATGTGAACACGGTTGTATCTATTGTTATGCGCGTAATTCGTTTGAATATTGGGGCTATAGTGCAGGAACAGACTTCGAACGGAAAATCATTGTAAAAAAAAATGCACCTGAACTTTTACGTAAATTCCTCATGAACCCCAAATGGAACGGTGTTCCTATCAGTATGAGTGGCAATACTGATTGTTACCAACCCGCTGAAAAGAAATTTCGGTTAACAAGGCAGCTGCTTGAAGTATGCCTTGAATTTAATCAGCCCGTTGGTATGATTACCAAAAACGCAGGTATACTGAGAGACAAGGACCTCCTTGCGGTGATGGCAGAGAAAAGCCTGGTATCGGTACTGGTGTCTATTACTTCATTTAATGAAGATCTGCGCCGTGTTATGGAGCCACGTACCACAACCGGTAAACAACGATTGAGAGTGATTCGCGAATTGTCTGACGCCGGTGTCAGGATGGGGGTTATGCTGGGTCCGATGATCCCCGGCCTGAATGAGCACGAAATGCATACTATTATGAAAGCAGCCAGCGAATCGGGCGCAGTGTTTTCTGCTTATACTTTCATTCGTTTAAACGGTGCAATAAAAATGCTTTTCCATGACTGGCTCTATAAAAATTTTCCCGATCGGGCAGATAAAGTCTGGCATATGATTGAACAGTCTCACGGAGGCCAGGTAAATGACAGCCAGTGGGGTCGGCGAATGCGTGGCGAAGGAGAAATTGCTGATATGGTTGCACAACAATTCCAGAAGTTCAACAAACGATATGGATTGAATAATGAAAGATGGGAACTCGATGAGACGAAATTTCAAAGGCCCGGATCGCAGTTGAATTTGTTTTAGAATTTTTGTTGTTAATACTCAATAACTTACTGTCCGATT
The DNA here is from genome assembly GCA_037721715.1 of Chitinophagaceae bacterium. Taxonomy (GTDB): domain Bacteria; phylum Bacteroidota; class Bacteroidia; order Chitinophagales; family Chitinophagaceae; genus JADCRZ01. Next base: position 8,614 of record JBBJOD010000125.1, read on the forward strand.
ACATTATCTAGAATGTCGATATTCGAAATCCAGCATATTCGACAGATACAGTTTTGCCTCAGCAGATTGCCAAATATTTGATTGGTTTGCATCAACTTAATTAAAGGGTGGTAACAGCAGAAATTCCTTTTATATGATTACCTCAAAGATGCAGGCTGTCTGACTAAAATATTAAATCCTCGAAGCAGCCAGGAAGTTTATCCTGGTAACTCGCCAAAATACCTACATTGCATACCCTCTTAAGCGGATCGGATAAGAAGAAGGTCCTGGGCCAATCAATCAGTAAAATAGATAGGTTGTTAGGGGTTCTTATTCAAATTGGCATACGGAGTACATGACTGTCTTCCCAGCTCAATAGTGTTAGTGGGAAAATGGCGTTTTGAAACAATTCAAAGTATCCCGTCAATCCAAGAGTGCTGATCAAACTTTAATATTTTTATCGCTCAAATAAACTTAATGCAATCAGTTATCCAGGGAATAAGAGATCTGTTTTCATCTTTAAGTAATGAACTTATTCAATCGGTGGAGAAACTGCCTCAGTCAGGAAGCGACAGAAGCTACTTTCGAATAATTGCAAACAGGCGGAGCTTTATAGCCACTCACAATCTAAACAGGAAAGAGACCATCACTTTTGTTGAATTTAGCCGCCATTTCAGGAAAAGAGGGGCTCCGGTGCCGGAAATCTATGCATTAAATGATGATGCTACTATTTATATTCAGGAAGATTTTGGTGACCAGTCGCTTCTTGATAGCCTTGAACAAAGAGGTCATGATGACTATGTCTATGGCCTCTTTCAACAAAGCCTTAGGAAACTGGCACATATGCAGATCATTGGCGGTGAGGAAGTGGATTATGAGCTAAGCCTCACCGCAAAGGAATTTGGGAAACAAGCCATTTTGAGTGACCTGCTTTATTTCAAATATTATTTTCTGGACACACTAAAATTGCCGTACGACAAACAGGCTTTGCTTGACGATTTTGAAGCATTAAGCAATTTCCTTACGTTAACCGGTCACCAACACTTTATGTTTCGTGATTTTCAAAGCCGGAATGTGATGGTGAAAGATCATGAGGTTTATTTTATCGATTACCAGGGAGGAATGAAGGGAGCGTTGCAATACGACGTCGCATCCCTTCTGTGGCAGGCTAAGGCGGAATTGAGTGATGAATGGAAGAATGGACTTTTAGATAACTATATTGATTATGTGGAAGATTTGTTAGGTAAGGCGGTTGACCGGCAAGACTTTGTAAGCCAGTACAACGGTTACGTGTTAATTCGGCTCATGCAGGTTCTGGGAGCATATGGATTCAGGGGCCTTTTTGAAAGGAAGGCTCATTTCCTGACAAGCATACCACTCGCTTTGAGAAACCTGAGATGGTTTGTTTGCAATAAACTGATAGGCATTGCACTACCCGAATTTGACAGGCTTCTGTCGTTGATAGTGGAAGATGAAGTGATCCGGCGGTATGAACCTTTACAGGCTACTCCTGAAACAAGGCTGGTAGTTTGTATTAATAGCTTTTCTTATAAAAAGGCGTATCCTCAGGATGAGAATGAGAACGGTGGTGGTTTCGTTTTCGATTGCAGGGGCATATTAAACCCAGGTAGAATAGATTCATTTAAGAAATTGACCGGACGGGATAAGCCGGTGAAAGACTATCTAGAGCAGCAGACTAAAATGCCCGATTTTCTCAACAACGTCTTCAACCTCGTAGACATCTCGGTAGAGGATTATATAACGCGTGACTTCAGCAACCTGATGGTAAGTTTTGGCTGTACCGGCGGACAACACCGAAGTGTGTACGCGGCAGATGAACTGTCGAGGCATTTAAAGAATAAATTCAAGGTAAGAACAGCGGTCAATCACATG
>JBBJOD010000608.1:0-2742 GCA_037721715.1 Chitinophagaceae bacterium
ATATTTTTGAGCAAGTCCGCCCGTTCCGTCGGGGTTGGTATAGGCCGGGATGGTAGCGCCGTGACCACCCTGGTCAGGGCCGCCGTCGAATTGCCCGGAGTATAAAATCGTTTGTGATTTTCTTGGATCAGCATCGTCCCAGGCTGCTACCAGGTTGTCGGTGGGTGTATTCCATCCCCATCCCAGGTTCCAGTCATTGGTAGTACCGTTTTGCCTGATGCTCTGACAGGTTCCCCAATCGGAGCCCTGGTCAACCGCGCTGTTGCTAAACGCGTTCTGACCCGTGGTGGCCTGCATTTCGAATATCGACTCCGGGCCATTTTTACCTACGCCACCTACACCATCTCTCCAGATATCTGAAAATTTCGGTGTAAGGCGGTATTGACCGGAATTGATCACTTCATTACAAAGTGAAACTACCTTGGCCCAATTTTGCCTGAAGAGATAGGTCTGTGCCCATAAAGTATTTGCTGCACCCTTTGTTAATCTCCCTGGGTATGCATTACCGTATGCCGAATTATTTACTGGTAGATTTTGTACGGCTACCTGCAAATTTGAATCGATGAAAGCGTAGATAACTGCCGCAGTTGATTTGGGTTGGATACCATCAGTTGGTTTAATGATCGGAAAATTGATCAGTGGCACATCACCATAAGTTTTGACCAGTTCAAAATAGGCATAAGCCCTGAAAAAACAGGCTTCTCCCACGTTACGAAGAGAGGCAGGATCAGTGATGTTTAATGTTTTGGCCGCATCGATGGCATTGTTCGTTGTATTGATGAGTGAATAGCGGTCATTCCAATAGGTGTTGGGTGCCCAATCATCTTTCGTGTATTGAAAAGTTTCAAATTCAGTGACCACTTCCCTGCCGTCATTGGCATCACTGCCTTTCTGGGCATCATCGTCACGAATGCTATGGAAGTCTAAAAAGGGTAAAGTGGAAAAACCCGCAGAAGTCCTGATATAAGAATACATACTTAGAACCTGGCCTTCGAGTGCTCCCTGGTTTAGATCGGTCAGGGTAGCCGTTAATGGCTTTCGATCGAGGAATTTTTTACAACCCAAAAAGGATAGAACCGGGATCGCTGCCACGAGTAACCAAAGCAAGCGTTTATTATTTTTCATACTGGCAATTTTATTATTTTAAAAAGTTACATTCAGTCCAACTGTGCTTACCATTGGTATGGCACCGCCTGCGTTATCATATCCAAATGCTGTGGCATCCCCTGCAAATTCGGGGGTGTACCCCAAATTGTTTTTCCAGGTTTTTGCATTCTGCACATTTACAAAAACGCGCAGGCTGCGAATACCCACGCCTGACAGCAGGTTATTGCCGATGTTGTAACCTAACTGAATGTTTCTGAGCCTGAAATAACTTCCATCTTCAATGTTATAAGTAGAACCGTTGTAGTTAAACCTGTCTGCCTGGCTGATGATGGGTACCCAGTTAGAAGTTCCCGGCCCATTCCACCTGTCGATCTTATCGCCGGCATAGTTAACCCTTTGAAAAGGCGACTCAAGCGATCCCCAGGTTCTGAACACCTGGTTACCATGAACACCCACCACGTCAACTCCCACATTCAAGCCTTTATAGCTGAGATTAATTGATCCCCCATAGGTGAATTTTGGTGTTGGGTTGCCTATTACTGTTTTGTCGTCGGCCGTTATTTTACCATCCGGGCCTTTGCCCTCGGGTCCGCTTATATCCTTAAATTTAAGATCACCTGGCCTATAAGCGCCTATGGAAGCGGCATTGGGTGAATTCAGGATATCAGCATAGCTCTGGTAGATGCCTTCCACTACATATCCGTAGAAAAAGCCAATCGGGTAACCGGGAACCGTTCTGCTTTCTGCAGATCCGTTGTTTTGAAAAGAGCGTGACAGGATGCCAGTAGGAAGATCGGCGCTAAGGCTAAGCACTTTGTTTTTGAGGAAAGTCATATTTCCGCTCAGGTTCAAAGCCAGGTCATTCGTAATCCGCTGGTTCCAGGTAGCGGAGAATTCTTGTCCCCAATTTTTAAGGCTGCCACCATTGACCAGCTTGTTTTTCAGACCCAATGCGGACCTGTCAACAAAAGTCATCAGGTCGTTGGTGGTTTTACTAAAATAATTCGCTTCGAAGTGCAGGCGATTGTCGAAGGCATTGAGTTCGATGCCTACTTCCTGGGCAGCAACCGTTTCCCATTTCAGGTCAGTATTTGGAATGTAATCAGGATCGGCAGCTGTATACACATAAGTACCAAATACAGCGTTGGAGCCTGTGTTCAGGTTAGGATAAAAGGGATAGTTGAGTGGAGTACCATCAAGCCTTGAGGCAGTCTGGTTACCGAGAACACCAACGGAACCTTTCAATTTCAGGTAATCAAATATTTGCTGGCCTTGCATGAATTCCTCTTTGCCCAGTTCCCACGCAGCACCAATAGCCCAGAATTTCTGGTGACGGTTAGCTTCTGGAAGCCTGGAAGAGGCATCGTCTCTGAAGGAGCCATTCAGGAAATACTTTCCTTTATAATTATATAATACCCTGGCTAGGTAAGAAACCGTAGAGTATTCACTTTGAGAAGAGCTGGATGATGTGGTGGCAGGGTCCTGGAAACCATTGGTGATATACCAGAAACGTGAATCATCGGGGATAGGCAGTGCAGTAAGTCCGGTAGCCTGGCTCGACTTGCCCGTTCTGTTGAAGTTGCTAAAATAATAAGTGGTAAACCCTGCTGTTGCCGTTACGCTGTGATCGCCAAA
>JBBJOD010000126.1:0-10462 GCA_037721715.1 Chitinophagaceae bacterium
CACCGATGCGTTCAAAAAATGATACCAGCATCCTTATCTCAAAAGGCAGTGAACTGCAATTGGTATCAAAGCAATTTGCTTTCACAGAGGGGCCTGCAGCGGATAGATCAGGTAATGTTTATTTTACAGATCAGCCAAACAACAAAATATGGAAATATGGCATTGATGGCACTCTATCTGTTTTTATGGATACGGCCGGAAGGGCCAATGGATTGTACTTCGATAAAAAGGGCAACCTGGTTGCCTGTGCAGATGAACTCAACCAGTTATGGTCTATTACTCCTAAAGGCGCGGTAACCGTACTTGTCAAAGACTTCGAGGGGCAACGCCTGAATGGACCAAATGACTTATGGATAGGCCCCAAAGGCAACATCTATATCACCGACCCGTATTATCAACGGCCTTATTGGGACAGAAAAAGCCCGGAGATAAAAGGCGACAAAGTGTATTATCTTCCTCGTGGAAAGAAAAAACTTAAAATGGTTGCTGACAGCCTTATAAAACCCAATGGTATTATTGGCACACCCGATGGCAAATACCTTTATGTTTCAGACCTTAATGCCAACAAGACCTACCGGTTTCGCATCAATAAAAACGGAACCCTGAAAGAAAAAACCCTGTTCATATCGAAGGGCTCCGATGGAATGGCTATCGATAGTAATGGAAATATTTATATTACCGGTAACGGGGTCGCTGTGTACAATCCTGCTGGCGAATTGATTGAGCAAATTGATGTACCTGAAAAATGGACCGCAAATGTTTGCTTCGGGGGTATAAATAAGAACGAATTATTTATTACAGCTTCAAAGGCCATTTATAAAATTAATCTGAACGTGAGGGGTGCAGAGTAGTTCGGTCACTTATCAATATAAACTCACAGCCATGAATAGACGACAACTTCTACAATCTCTTTCCACCTCGGCAGCAATTTTATCACTGCCCTTAGTAAGCCGTTCGGCAATAAAACCTAACATTGCGGATGCCTTTACCTACTGCCTGAATATGTCTACCATCCGTGGACATAAACTGGGCTTTATAAAAGAACTTGAAACGGCATCAAAGGCTGGTTTCAGGTCGGTGGAGATATGGCTTGATTCTTTACAAACCTACCTTAACAATGGCGGCACCTTGAAAGATGCCAGGAAACGCCTTGACGATATGGGCATGCAGGTTGAAAATGCCATCGGTTTTGCGCAATGGATCGTTGATGATGAAGCCGCCCGTAACAAAGCTCTTGAGCAGATGAAGCGTGAAATGGATATGCTTGCTCAAATAGGTTGCAAAAGAACAGCGGCACCTCCTGCCGGTGCAACTTCGCTGCCATTACTTGATTTGAAGCGTGTTGCAGACCGGTACCGGGCTATACTGGTATTGGGTGATCAGTCAGGCGTAATACCTCATCTTGAACTTTGGGGGTTTTCAAAGAACCTGGGTCGCGCAAGCGAGACCATGTATGTTGCCATGGAAACGGGCCATCCCTCCGCAAAGGTGCTGCTAGACATATTTCATTTGTACAAAGGCGGATCAGCACTGGAAACACTTCCGTTGATGAACCAGTCGGCCGTTGAAATCATGCACATTAATGATTATCCCGCTAACAAACCAAGTGATACCATCGTAGATGCAGACAGGATTTACCCGGGAGATGGCGTGGCTCCCATACAGAAAGTGCTAAAAATACTGAATAGCACCGAGCGACCGCTTGTGCTTTCTTTTGAGGTTTTTAATAAAGGGTATTACAGCCAGGATGCGCTGGAAGTAACAAAGACGGCATTGGCTAAGATGAAGGCGGTGACGAAGTCAGTGTAGGGGGTATGAATGGTCAATGGTCAATGGTGAATGGTGAATGGAATTATGAGTGATGAGTTATGAGTGAGGGGTTGTGGTCACAGGTTGCTTATAAATGCTAATTTCCCTTCTGTATAAGACCTGTCTGTTTGATTACTCATTACCTCATACCTGACTGTACAGGTACCCAGATGTAAGAATATTACCAGCTATCTATTAGCAACCAGATCAACAGCTGCTGTACCTGCATTGGTGCACATACGCAGCGAATCAAATACAGGCGCTCACTTAAGGGTTTTCATCTACTTATAAATGCTTTTATTTGAAAAGGTTTTAAAACAGACTATTTTTTGCAAAAAGCCGTTTTAATTAAAAAGAATGCGTAAGGCAACAGTAGTTTTATGGCTGGGTGCATTAACATTAGGAATTATTGCTTTGTTCTGGCATGTTGAGTGGGTATATAGTTTGCCAACCCCTGTTCCTAAAAGCTACCAGCATGTTCGTACTGGCCAGCATCTTACAATTTCCTCGTTACCATCATCAAATAATTCACGGCCCGTTTTGCTCCATTTTTTTAATCCCGACTGCCCGTGTTCAAAATTTAATATTGCCCATTTTAAAACGCTGGTAAAAATGTATGGAAAGGAAGTAGACTTTATTATTGTGCCCATGACCAGTAAACCACACACGGTGAAAGAAATGCAGCAGCTTTTTCAAGTAAACGTTCCCGTTATATTCGATTCTTCGATAGCTGCCAAATGCGGCGTTTACTCAACACCGCAAGCTGTAATCATCAACATTGACCGAACATTGTACTACCGCGGAAACTATAATAAAAGCCGGTATTGTACCAACAAACAAAGTAATTATGTTATGATGGCGCTTGATTCTTTGCTTCATCAAAAGCTTCATCCGGTTTTCAACGAATATGCTTTAAAGGCATATGGTTGTGAAATTCCAAGAATAAATCATACAATTAATCTAAATGAAAACTAACACTGAAGAAGAATTGCAAAAGGCCGGCATGCGGCAAGAGGTAGCGAGACGATCTGACAGGTTGATGAATTATTTTCTTATCGGGTATTTTGCAGTAGGACTCTTGTTTGCCTTTCGTTACGATACCTGGCTATTAGCAATAGGCGTAGGCGGCATCTGTGTTATCGCTTTCTATTCGGTAAAAAAAGCATTACCTGACTCAGATCTCTACCAGTATGTGCTAAGCGCTATTTTTGGCATTTTTATGGGGCAATACATTTACCAGTTGCATGGCTTATTTGAAATGCATTTTTTTGCTTTTATTGGTAGTGTAGTGCTTGTCACCTATCAAAATTGGAAATTGCAGATCCCTATGCTTATCGTTGTGGTACTGCATCATACGCTATTAAATACCCTCCAGGGGCAGGGTTATGATGTTTACTTCTCACAGCTCGACTATCTTGATTTGCAAACTTTCGCTATTCACGTTATATTGACCGCCATTATATTTTTTGTTTGTGGATTGTGGGGCTACCAGTTAAAAAAACATAGTGATTTGCAGATAAGCCAGACGATGGCAATGGGAAGAATGCAAAAAGAGGCTCTAATGCATGTAGAGAGAAAGCGTAATGAAGAAGCCCTGGAACTTTCAAATCAAGAGTTGAAAAAATCAAAGCAGGAAGCGGAAAACGCATACCTGCAGGCAGAAAAGGAACGCCAGACTGCTGAACAGGCAAACCTGGCAAAAAGTACATTCCTGGCTACCATGAGCCATGAAATACGAACACCTATGAATGGTGTGATCGGGATGTCTTCCCTGCTTGCCGAAACATCGCTCACGGAACAACAGCGGCTATATACAGGCATCATCACATCCTGCGGTGAAAGCCTCCTGAATGTTATTAATGACATCCTGGATTTTTCCAAAATTGAATCGGGCAATATGGAAATGGAACAGGAAGACTTCAATTTAAGAAAATGTATTGAGGATGTCATGGACGTTTTCGCCACCAAAAGCTCCCAATTAGGTTTAGAGCTGGTTTATGAAATTGATCTTGATGTTCCCTTACAGATTGTCGGAGATAGCCTGCGACTCAAGCAGGTCATCATCAACCTGGTGGGCAATGCCATCAAGTTTACCAACAAAGGCGAAATATTTATTGGTGTACACCTTGTTAAGACACTACCTGGCGAAAAGCTCGTACTGCGGTTTGAAGTGAGAGATAGCGGCATTGGCATACCTGAGGATAAAATACAGCGCCTCTTTAAAGCTTTCTCACAGGTAGATTCTTCTACAACACGCAAGTATGGAGGTTCCGGACTTGGCCTGGCAATTTCTCAAAAACTGGTTAATTTGATGAATGGCGAAATCAGTGTGGAAAGCGAATCTGGTAAAGGCTCTACATTTTCGTTCACCATAATCACCGAGCGGGGTTATAAATTACTGGAAGTGTACGAAGAGTACAACATGTCTGACCAGGAGGGTAAAAAAGTACTGATCGTTGATGACAATTACACCAACCGCATACTTCTCAAAAACCAACTGGAGTCCTGGAAACTGGTTCCCGTCTTGGCCGATTCAGGTCCGGAAGCATTGAGGATCCTGTCAGAGAATGATCAATTCGACCTGGTGTTATCCGACATGCAAATGCCGCAGATGGATGGTGTTCAATTAGCGCTATTAATCAGGCAGCAGTTACCAATGATCCCCATCATGTTGTTAAGCTCCATTGGAGATGAAAATAACAAGGAAAATCTACAACTTTTTAATTCCATACTTACCAAACCTATCAAGCAACACTTGCTAAGCAAGCATTTGCTTACAGTGCTAAACCAAAAAGAAAAGGCGGGTTTGCAAACAAAAGTGAACAAGGAGAAACTAAGATCCGACTTCTCCAAGGAGTTTTCCATGAATATACTGGTAGTTGAGGATAACCTGATCAACCAGCAAGTGATCTTACACATATTAGGCAAGCTGGGATACGAACCGGATGTAGTAGCAAATGGTCTTGAAGCAGTGGAAGCGGTGAGTGAAAATGAATATGACCTGCTGCTGATGGATATGCAAATGCCAGAAATGAACGGGGTGGAGGCTACCAGGGTTATTCGTGGCCAGATGTATGCGCAACCTGTTATTATTGCACTAACTGCCAATACCATGGAGGGCGACGTTCAAAGCTGCCTCGATGCAGGAATGTATGACTATTTGAGCAAGCCAATAAAAATTGACGCGTTAATTGATATGCTGCAAAAATGGTCCGTGCCGTACATAACCGTTTAACGCCCTTATCGCTCTAGTTTAAACCCCGGCATCCGCTTAGGTCGTTTCTCTGCGTTAGCAACTTTCCATCCGGTGCGATACATCCACTCGGTAACCTTTCTCAACTTTTTTAAGTCGATATTTTTAGCCTCATCCATCGGTGTATGATAGTCTGGGTGAAGTAAGGTGGTATAGAATAAAGCTGGTATACCAGCACGCGCATATGGCAAATGATCACTTCTGAAATACCAGCCCTCAATATGTTCGGCTTTATCCCATAGAGTATCCAGTTTAAAACCCGGCCCCTCTTTATTCGCCGCCATTGCCATCTCTACCAGCTCTGCAGAATTCATGTGAGGAGATTGTGAACCTAACAAGGCTGCGCTGTCGGGGTTATTCCTTCCAATCATATCCCCATTCAAAACTGCAACAATAGATCCTTTTTCAACTGTTGGATTCGCTGCAAACCACTTCGACCCCAACAGGCCACGCTCTTCGGCGCCATGCCAGGCAAACAGGGCTGAACGACGGCCGGGTTGTTTGTTAAAAGCTCGTGCTATGGCGAGCAGGGCCACACTTATACTTGCATTGTCGTCTGCACCATTGTAAATAGAATCCTGCCCGTAGGGTTGCCTGATTCCATCATGGTCCTGGTGCCCGCTGAATAGAACAAATTCACCCGAAAGGGCCGGATCGGTGCCCATGATTTTACCGATTACATTAACTGATGGATAGTCGAATTGCTCGACTATGATATTAGCTTGCAACGTCAGGCCCGGCCGTTTGATGTATTCAAGCGAGCTTTCATGCAGCCACAAAATGGGTGGCCTGGTTGTAACCGTTGCGTTGGGGCCTCCTTCAATATCATACAATCCTCTGCTCATAGCAGGCATTACCTGGCTCCAGCTTCTTTCTCCTGTTTCATCAGCAATAAAAATAATGGCTGCTGCGCCTCTTGTAAGAAGTTCACCTGCATATTTCCTGGATACATAACCGGGGTATCGTCTCTCCGCCAGGGAAACATTCATATTGATTCCCTCTGCCGAAATCTTCAACGCAACAGCCTTTCCCCTGATATCAGCTTTATCCAATTCTTCTTTGCCTGTATTTTCAATGAAAACCACCGGAGCAGTAATAACAGCAGGTGCGGTTTGGGTAATCAACACATCCTTCCACAACATCAAAGAGCTATCACCGATTTTTACGCTGCTGTGCAACGCAATACGGTTTCTCTTCATAGAAAAAAACTGGAAATAGGTACTATCATCTCCTGCCGGTCTAAGCCCTGCAGACCTGGCCTGGTTAGCCAGCCACACTGATACCTTTAATTCATCCAATGTTCCGGCTTCTCGTCCCCTGAAATGATCACCGGCGATAGCAAAAAGATCTTTACTTATCTGGTCTTCCCGAATGCTCGCTACTGCAGGGGCTGCCGAATTTAACGCCATCCTGGTCTTTACAGACTGGGAGAACCCGCTGATTGGGTTGGCTATAAGGGCGAGGATGATCAATAAGATGATCATTGGCTTGAATTTCATGTTCATAAAAGTACATGTTCCCATTGATCATGCACGGATACTTACCATAAAAATCTTAAGTTCTTGCCTATCTGGTAAGAATAATCTTCCGAAACATGACCTTTGTTTTTGTAGACAGGCGAATAAAATATACTCCTGCTTTTAAACCATCTGCCTGCAAAACGAAAGTTTCGCGCACACCCGGCTTTGCCTTCCGTGTCGGGAAGCGTTGTAATTTCCTGCCTTGCAGGTCATACAGTTCCATTACCAACTCACCAGGCTCTTTAGTGTTAAATACAATCGTTGACGACACTTTAAATGGATTGGGAAATACATTCAACTGCCACTCGCCACCTGCAGCATCCTTACCTTGCTGAAACTGCGAACGAAATGATTCTTCTGCAGAAGTTATCATAGACGCATTCGTATACGGCATCAAACGATTTCCGCGTATAGGCATCTCTGTTACTCCACCAGGTAACTGCCAGGCAACTGTAACATGGTCTCCACCGCCGCCTTCTTTATGCAATACCTCTATATAATATCGTTGCCCTGCCTGCAGGTTTACCGGTGGCGACTTTTGTGAAGCGTATTTATCAAATTGATGAAAGTTGGTCCAGCTTAGGAGGCTGGCTATTTTTGTTTTATTAGCGGGATTGTCGTTGGTGCTTAACCATAACTCAACGGCGTCGTCTCCTGCAATGGAAAAGGTGTAAGCACCGCTCTGTGGCGGACAAATATAACCCCTCATACGTTCACCATACATGTCTCCAACGTTACTCGTTTCAAGCATATTCAACTGACCAGAAATGCCGGGTGAAGTTCCCAGGGGAATATTGGGAATGTCGTTGCCAGCTATATTGCCCCATTGTTCGTGCAGAATGCTTCCCGTACCCGGACAACCTTCCGTTATTACCAAAGGATTTCCAGTAAAGGCAATATCAGGTATGCGTTGGCGTGGTATGCCAGGACCGGACCAGTAAACTTCCATTAACTCGCCTCCATCCTTTTCAAAATAAGCGATGGATATTGGATAGATACCAGGGGCAGGTATGTTTACGGTTCCGGTAGTTGGCCATGCAGCATGCAAGCCGTCGTAATCCACTAGAGCCGTAGCGCCAAACGAATACAATGAATTAAAATAAAGCTTACTTCCGTCGTCTGACACCGTTTCGAATGTATATGTACCTGCTGTTGGGATATTTATAGATCCCTCCCATACAAAACCGAAGTGATTGTTAACACCTGGGTTTCTTACACTGATGTCAACATTGGGTGTTGTTCCGGTTTTTACAGGAGTTAAGGTATTAAAGTCAGGAAGCATGTTCCAGTCGCCTTCGTAGTACCGGTAATTTAAACCGTTGGTAACAACAGGTGGGGTAACTGTAGTTGTTATTGGCAACAGTCGGCTGCCAGGAATTGGAATTTCCATAAGGCCACTGGGTAATTGCCATGCCACTGAAACATGGTCGCCTACATCACCCTCTTTATGCAATACTTCAATATAGTAACGCTGCCCGGCCTGCAGGTTTATCGGCACCGATGTTTGGGATGGATACTTCTTATATTCTCGAAAAGCAGTCCAGGTTTGGAAGTTGGCGATTTTTTGTTTGTTGGCAGGGTTATCATCGGTGCTGAGCCAAAGTGCCGCCTGGTCATCACCGGCTATCAGGAATGTATAACTACCACTTACTGGCGGACAAATGTAACCGCTGATCCTGGCACCAAACATTTCACCGGAATTGAAGGTTTCAAAAACTGTCAACGGGGCAATTTTAGACGGTGCCGTAGTCAGCGGAATAGTAGTAATATCATTTCCTCCAATGTTATCCCATTGTTCACGTGTGATGCTTCCCGTTCCGGGGCATGAAGATACCGGGGTTGTTTCCTTTCCTGGTGCGTGCTTCATTAAGATCCTGGACGAAAAAGGCTCAATATCAACACTGCCGGTGTATGAGTTATTGTAAACATCAATGTATTCTCCGTCTAATGCGATTGACTTTGTAGTTGCCGTTGTGTTATATTCAAAGCGTATCAGGTCGGCATTGAATAATTCCACCGGCGATTTTTTTGAATTAAGGTCTTTGCCATACATTGCCTTCCATTGTTCCAGTGTTACTCCTTTGTCATAATGCGCGCCGCCGATCCTGTAGGCTGGAAATATAACTTCGTTATCAAATGTTGGCCTGCAGTAAAAGTTGTAGTCAAATTCGCCAAATTGGCTGATATCGTTTTCATCCGTTCTGAAATCAGCTACCCTGAAATAGAAATCTTTTGCGAAAAAAATATTATGGAAAACCTTCATATTACGGATCTTGCTTTGAGCCGCATGAACGTCCTGCGTTAATACCAATTGGTTACTGCTATTGTATAAGGTGTTTCTTTCGATAGAAATACTGTGCGCATTATGAATGTAGATACCATGAAGACCGCATTGAGCAATCGTATTGCCAGTAATCTCCGTATTAAACGTATTATCATCCATATAAATTCCGCTGGCGGGAGAATAAGTGGGCCATTCTGTTCCTTCAGGTGCGCCCTTACCATTGAGAATGATATTAGAAGTTATTTTTGTACCATAAGTCACTGGTGAATTCGGGATGTTGTTCCAGGTATATATTCCTGCCGCATCATCTTTTACAAGTGCATAATTATTAATAAAATTATTTTTCATCTCGTTCAGGTTGCCGCGGAAGGTAATTGCTATGTAACCGGTACTGTCTATCTCGTTTTGCTCTATCAACACGTTATTGCCGGTAAGCAATATAGCTTCGTAAGACCCGCTGTCTCCTTTACCCATCCCGGCGGTTGTTCCGGAATTTTTTATTATACAATTCCTGATAATCAGGTTGCTGCAGTTATCAAGATTGAGCGCAACATTGTAAGAATGGTTAATAAATGAATTTTCAATCGTGAGGCCATCGGTGTTTTTGGCATTCACCGCATCCACTCCTGAATAAAACAGCTCACAATTGCTAATGCGAACCTGTTGGGTGTTGATCATTTCAAACGCCGCGTTATTAGCTCCAGTAAAACTTAAATTGTCAAAAACGAAATTGCTTAGGTTATTCAGGTTTACAAGTGTACCGACTGTACTTGCCTGGACCGAAGCCGATGAGGGGTTACCAGATTCGAAATAAATACCCAGTTTTTGATCGCTCAGCCTGTAATACCATTCACCGGGTAAGTCAAGTGTTTTAGGGTGATTCTGAATGAAATAACCGAAGAGCGGCGAAGCGCCATAACCCGATTCTGACCTGTATTCAATGGTACTTCCGGAATGCCTGGTAATCAGATTCCGGTCCAGAACCCAGCGCGCCTTCCTGATAACCACATCTCCTCCCGTCCAATCTGGTGACGACGCCAATTCATTGTCGGTAATCTGCGAATTGCCAATGGAGCTTTTTATGGTGAGGTACCCTTTACCCGGGGCACTGAGGTTTGGGTATCTGCCAATGTCTTTCAGTAGTCCGTTCACTATAACTGTGTTGATCATTGTTCCGGAAGAGCAGGAGCCCTCCCAGATACCGCTTCCTATATTGGACCAATTGGTGATATTAGTTAACCCGGTTATTACGGGTTTTGCTCCTGAGCCAAAAGCACCAAATACTATCGGGTTACCGGAACTTCCAGACCGGCTGGCGACGATCGATCCTTCAAAGATTTCATCTCTTTTAAACAATATAATATCACCCGGTTTAAGGCTGCCAAAAACTGCATTTAACTTTGCCAGGGTCTTCCACGGAGTAGCGGCTTGTTGTGCTTCTTCAGAAGAACGAGCGTCGTCTCCGGAAAGCGTGGAAAAATAATAAGTGTTGGCTCTTAGTTGGCTTAAACTGGCAAGCAGTATCAGAACGAGTAGGTATCGCATACAATGAGTATCAGGTTGTAATTAGAGGGGCATGAAGATTAAAAAAATTAA
>JBBJOD010000127.1:0-10428 GCA_037721715.1 Chitinophagaceae bacterium
AAAGAGTTTAACAACGGCGAATTCTACCGGCGTATCAGCAATATGCACCCGATTGGTTCTTTGTTTACAAGCGATAGCGCCGAAAGCATTATGACAGTTCCGGATGTGGTAAATATGCGAAATTATGGAAGCACCGCCTATAGCAAACCGGGCATGGGCCTGGAGCTGCTACGGGAGCAGGTTCTTGGGGAAGAAAGGTTTGATAAGGCCTTTCGCTACTATATTGACCAGTGGGCTTTTAAGCATCCTACACCTTACGACTTTTTTCATGCCATGGAAAACGCAAGCGGTGAAGACCTTTCATGGTTCTGGCGGGGCTGGATATTAAATAACTGGAAACTGGACCAGGGGGTAACCAGGTTGGAATATGCAAAACCGGATACCGCAAATGGTACAAGTGGTTCAATCATTACCATCGAGAACCTGGAGAAGATGGTGATGCCGGTAACCTTGGAGGTGAAAGAATTTAACGGAAAAACCGGCAGGATCAGGCTGCCTGTCGAAATATGGCAGCATGGGAAAACTTGGAGATTGACTTACCCTTCAACCAGTAAAGTTGTATCTGTAGTGATAGACCCTGATAATCGTCTGCCCGATTCCAACGATTCGAACAATAACTGGAAAAGCCAGGGCCAGGCATCATTTTAGCAGACCAAACAGTTTTCAGCAGCCGGGCAAGACTGGCTGTCGCGATACAGGCATAGCGGGCACAAGGTGCCAGGAACAGGGTTTAGAGGAGGAGCGAAAAAGTTTGTTAAATGGGAATACCGGAAAGGCTGGAACCTGGGACTTCAATGCAGGTTCTTGATACTCAGCAAATGAAATGGTTCCCGCGCGCCGCATTGTGGAGGTTCCCGATGAAAGCCCCTTACAATTTACCCTCCTGCCCTGTACCAAGAAATTGGTGATTGAATCAGTCAGTGCCTGGCTGGTTCTACTGTCATTAAACCGGTTTCAACGTTAACGGCGAACAACCCCTTGAGTAGATTTACCAGCTCTTCCAGCTTCATCGGCTTTGACAGGAAATTATCCATACCTGCTTCCATACAGGCTTCCTTGTCTTCCGTTAAGGCATTTGCTGTCATGGCCACTATAAGCGGTTGCTCGTGGGAGTTCGCACGTATATAACGGGTTGCTTCTAAACCGTCCATCTCAGGCATCTGGATATCCATAAAGATCAGGTCGTAGGGTGTTTCGGTGAACATGTTTACCGCTTCCAAACCGTTCTTTGCTAAGGCCGCCTCGTAGCCAAGCTTATTGAGAATGCGGAGGATCAATTTTTGGTTGATAAGATTGTCTTCAGCAATTAGAATGTTTAACGGGTACAGACTGGCAAACTCCGATGAAAGCAGCTGGGCGCTTTTTGTTTCGGTTAACACTTTCTGAACCGCGTCTCTAAATGCCAGCGGCAGTACTTTGCTTAGATGCTGGGGTTTAACAGGTTTCGTTATAATGGATGAGAACAGGTGCGGATACTTTTTCTGTGATTCGTCGCCAACAGAACTCAACAGCACTACCGGAATAGAAGCGTACAATTCTTTTATGATCTTTGTCAATTCAATTCCATTCATTTCCGGCATTTGCATATCGGTAATAACGAGTGCAAAGTTCCGGTCATTTAATAAAATTTCCAGCGCCTCCTTTCCGGAGGAAGCAAGCGTAATAATAAGATTCCAATGTTCCAGGTGATCCTTAAGAACTTTCCTGTTGGTTGCGTTGTCGTCCACGACCAGGACCCTCTTTCCTTCCCCGTCGATAGATGCAGGGTGATGTGAAATTTCATTGAAACCAGTTCCTATTCCGCAACTGATTGAAAAACTGAAAGTGGTTCCTTTACCCGCTTCACTTTCTACTGTTATTTCTCCAAGCATAAGCTGAACCAGCCTTTGGGAAATAACCAACCCCAAACCGCTGCCACCATATTTACGGGTCACTGATGAGTCTACCTGTGTAAATGGCGTGAACAAATCAGCTAATTTATTATTTGGAATACCTATACCTGAATCCTTAACTGAAAAACGGATCTCTAGTATATCATTTACACTTTGCACAAGGTTAACCGCAAGAAACACTTCACCGGTATGGGTAAATTTCATTGCATTCCCTACCAGGTTTATAAGTACCTGCCTTAATCGCATACCATCGGCTAACAGGTTCACAGTTATTTGCGGATCAACCTGGTAAATCAAATCGATACCTGCCTGGGCCGCTTTGGCGGAAAACAAGTCCATCACATCTTCCACACAACTTCTGATATCGAAGCTGTGCAGGTCGAGTTCCATCATTCCCGATTCAATTTTAGAGAAATCGAGTATGCCATTAATAACATTTAACAAAGCCTCACCACTACTCTGAATGGTTTGGGCGTACTCCAGTTGTTCGTTATCCAGTCCTGTTTCACATAACAGCGAGGCCATGCCCAGGACCCCATTCATCGGTGTACGGATTTCATGGCTCATTGTTGCCAGGAAAGTACTTTTAGCGTGGTTGGCCTTCTCGGCTTCTTCTCGAGCATCCTGTATCTTTTGCTGTTCCAGTTCTTTGTTCAACTGGTGGAGGCTTTCTGACTGGGCAGTTAGTTCTTTATTGAGCGCCTTGGTTTCTTCATTCAAAACGAGCAGATCATGAGCCTGCATACTTACTTCGGCAGTACGGTCAGTCACTTCTTTTTCCAGTATCCTTTTTTGTGCCTGAATCCTGTGCGTACGCTGGCGGTATAATAGATACGCCAGTGCAACAACGCATACTGCCACAAGGCTCCTGAACCACCATGTGTTGTAATAAGGGGGAGCAATAACGATTTTAATAGAAATGCCTTCATTGTTCCAAATGCCGTCGTTGTTTGAAACCTTTACCCTGAATATATAAGTGTCAGGATCAAGGTTTGTATACGTGGCATTATGCTGGTTCCTGGCATTGTTCCATGCTTTGTCAAAACCCTCAAGCTTATACATATACTGGTTCATTTCCGAAGCTGTGAAATCCAAGGCTGCAAATTCCAGCGTGAAGACAGATTGTTTATGAGTAAGGTTAATTACTTTGGCTTCCGTTATATTTACTTTTAATGTAGAGTCGGGCCCGCCGATGGGAACGCCTTTACCAAATACATAGAGATTGGTGAAGGCAATCGGAGGTACATCCTTATTATATTTAATACTATCAGGATGAAATACGTTCAGGCCATTTATGCCACCGAAGTACATTGTTCCATCAGCAGATTTAAAACTAACATCCCTTTGAAATTCGCCGCTTTGCAATCCATCTGCTACGGTAAAATTGTGAAACGTTTTGGAGATGATATCAAATCTAGACAATCCCACTACCGTACTGAGCCATAGATTTCCATGAGCGTCTTGGAGGATGGCTTTGATGTTTTCAGATGGAAGCCCGTCCATTACGCCGTACGCCTTAATAGTATTTTGCCTGTAGTTGTAAACATTCAGGCCTCCACCGTTTGTTCCTATCCACATATTACCTCCGCTCCCGGCTAACAAACAAGTAATAATATTACTGCTGAGTTCATTTTTACCCTGGCCTTTTTTTAAGTGTATAAAAGTCTTTTTCAACGGATCAAACACCCCCAGGCCGCTTGTCGTGCCTATCCAAAGCCTTTTATCAGGCGCTTCTTCAATGGTTAAAATATTGTTTGAGGAGGCAGTTTTCTCCGCAGGGTCATACATCACATTTTTAAATCTCCTGGTTTTGGAATCAAACAGGTTTAAGCCGCCGGTCGATGTGGCTAACCAAACGTTCTTCCTACTGTCAATAAATATTTTGTTAGGCACGTTATTTTTTGTCACAAAGGGATTAATCTCAGACATGGGATAATTGTCAATTTTACCCGTTTTAGTATCCAGTACATCCAGGCCGGTATTGTAGGTACCGAATGCCATAATGCCATTTTCTATTTCCGCGCAGGAGAAAATATTTTCGCTGCTTGTGCCTTTAAAATGAGTGAACTTTTTTGATACCGGATCAAACTTGTTGACACCCCCATCGGTCCCTAACCAGATGTTGTTTTTTGAGTCACCACTAATAGCTTTAACCACTGTATTGCTCAGTGAGCTGCTGTTATTCGGCAGCGGAAAATAACGGGTAAATTTATCGGGGACGCGGGGCACGTAGCTTATTCCTCCCCCATGGGTGGACAGCCACATGGTACCTTGGGAATCGGAATAGATATGACGGACTATGTTATTGGTTAAGCTGTTTGGATTAAAATAATCGTTTTTATAATTTTCGAATTTACCGGCAGGATAATCAAAGATATCCAGTCCGCCAGTTTCGGTTCCGATCCATAGCCTTCCATCAGGCCCTTCTTTTAGACTGACAATCTCATTCCCTGACAGGGAATTTTTATTACCCGGTTCGTGCCGGAAAGTTTTACAGGTGAAGTTTTTTGGATCAAACAGCGACAAGCCATTACGGGTGCCCAACCAGATCTTCCCGAATGTATCTTTTACAATCCCTTTGATATTATCCCCGTCTATGCCTGCGGGCTCAGATTTGTTATATGAAACATGCCTGAACTGTTGCGTTCCGGTATTAAAAATATCCAGTCCGGTATCGGTACCTATCCATATTTCACCAGGCATCATTTCAAGAATAATATGGATATAAGCACTAGAGATACCGTTATCTTTTCCGGCAGAGAAATGCCTCTGAACCTTTCCGGATTTAGGGTCCAATACAAACATGCCGCTTCTTGAACCGATGTACATGAGTCCTTTTGAATCCTGGATTATAGTATTCACTTTAACCGGCGAGGAACTCAGTTGGTAGTGCACAAAGTTATCGTTGTCCCGGTTGTACCTGTCAAGTCCATCCAGGCCACCAATCCAGATAGTCCCCAACTGGTCCTCGTATACAATATTATTGCTGGAACTACTGATGCTGGACTTTTTAGAAATGTCGTTCTTGTAAACAGCCATAGCATAGCCATCATACCTGTTCAGTCCATCGCGAGTAGTAATCCAGAGGAAACCTCTTGAATCCCTGGTAATACTGCTGACAATGCTTTGCGACAATCCGTTCAGGTAATTAATTCGTTTAAATCTGATATCCTGAGCATTACCATGCAGCGTATGAATGCAAAGCAATAGTATTATAGAAAATGACCTGGTAAAACGGAGATTAAACCATTTGAACATGACGATAAATTGTGAGATATTTGGTGGCAAGATTAGGCTATACAAAATTTTCTGAACAAGTTGGTATACTTCCAATTGTGAATGTATAATCATGTTACCAAGTGTGGATGGACAGCAACGATCAAACTGGTTCAATCCTTTTATCGGCGACTCTTTTAAGCGACTTCAGTCTCTGCTGGAATGCTGCTTATGATAACACCCTGTTGGTTGTTATCTGTTGGATGTCCTTGGCTTCTGGTACAATTTCAACACATGCGTTATGTTAGATTATACTTAAGTTAACCTTAGGTTGATTAACGGAACTTCATACACAATATTGTCTCGCTGATCTGTCGTCTGGGCTGGGTAATGATTTACAACATATAGTGACTAGCCGGACTCATTTGGATGCCATCGACAATAAACTTCTCTTGTTATTTACATATCGATATAAGAACCGGCTACATGAAATCAGGCAAACTGGATGCGTTTCTGCGTTAAGTAAGTAGACAGGATGGAAGTGAATGATTCAAGAAATCTGTACCCTGAATTAAAGGATCTTAACCTTGTGCCGGTAGATTACCTGGCAGACGGGGAATTGCTTGAATCGGTAGCCGACACCTCACAGGACTTTGTAATAACCAATCATTTTCTGGAACACTGTCAAAATGCTGCTGTTCATTTTTTTAATGTTGCCTGTAATAAATAAATACCAACCAACAGGCGAGCACCTGTCATTATCCTTCAGTCATAACAAACAGATACCATCGCTGATAGAAACAATTGTTCTAAAAGCATTGTCTTTTATCCAGAACTGCCTCATGGAGGCCTCAGCTAAGCACAAGTTGTCTTCCGGGCAAATCAAGCCTGGCCGTAATATCTTAAAAAAGCCCGTCGGAACACTTGCGCTAGAAACTGCCAGGAACAGGATGTTTGGAGGTGGACTTGTGCCGATACTGGCAAGTGCAGGCATAAGGTCTCCGGGCGAACATTGCCAATAACCAAACTCTTGCGTCTAATTACAATCTTGTTTTCAATATGTCCACCTGTTCATTCTTCCAGCCTGAAAAATCATCCAGCAGGATGTGTTTCCTGGCTTCCTTCACCAGGTGAAGGTAGAAGGCAAGATTATGAATACTGGCAATGGTCAATCCGAGGAACTCTTTGCTTTTCATCAGGTGCCTGAGGTAAGCTTTGCTATAGTAATGGCTTACCTCGCATTCGATACCATCATCCAAAGGTGTAAAATCGTTTGCCCATTTAAGGTTGTCGATATTGATAACACCTTTGGAAGTGAAAAGCATTGCGTTCCTTCCGTTGCGCGTGGGCATTACACAATCGAACATGTCAATACCCAGTGCAATATTTTGCAGGATGTTCCAGGGTGTCCCTACCCCCATCAGGTACCTGGGTTTGTGAACCGGTAAAATTTCGCAACATTGCTGGCTAAATTCATACATCATCGTCTCTGATTCTCCCACGCTTAGGCCACCAATCGCATTGCCGGTTGCATTTTTAGAAACAACGTATTCGCATGATGCCTGCCTGAGATCGGTATAGATGCTTCCCTGCACAATAGGAAAAAGGTTTTGGGAGTAGCCGTAAATTTCCCCAGACGATCCTGTTGACAAGTGGTTGAAACACCTGTCTAGCCAGCGGTGTGTGAGCTCCATCGATTTTTTAGCGTATTGATAATCGCTAGGATAAGGGGGGCATTCATCAAAGGCCATGATGATATCAGCACCGATCGTTTGCTGGATATCCATCACCACTTCAGGGGTAAACAGGTGCTTTGAACCGTCTATATGCGACTGGAACAACACACCTTCTTCAGTGATCTTCCTGTTATTCGCTAACGAAAAAACCTGGTACCCGCCGCTGTCGGTTAGTATAGGTTTGTCCCAGTTCATGAACTTATGTAATCCACCGGCTTTGCGAAGTATATCCAGCCCAGGGCGCAGGTATAGGTGGTAAGTATTGCCAAGGATTATTTGGGCATTCACGTCGTCGGTCAACTGTTGCTGGCTGACGGCTTTTACGCTGCCACCGGTTCCGACTGGCATAAATATAGGCGTTTGTATTTCCCCGTGATCGGTGCTTATTTTTCCTGCCCTGGCTCCTGAATGTGCATCGGTATGTTGTAATTCGAATTGAAGGGAGGGCATGGGGGGTGAAGAGTGATGGGTTATGGGTTATGGGTTATGGGTGTCGGGTGCAAATATAAATGTTCTGTATATGCATTTTGTTCTTTTGGCGGGGAGGCTGCGCAAAAAGCAGGGTTCAGTACGGGGTTCCTAAGGGATCTATAGGTGCAGAATGACATTTTTTTATTCAGGTAGGCTTTTGGGGGTAATATTATTTTACATTCACCATTGACCATTCACCGAGTACCAGCTGATAGCCATCCCTCATAACTCCTCACTCATAACTCCTCACTCATAACTCCCATCCGCTTCTTACCTTCGCAGCACCATGACCGAAAAAATTTTAATTCTTGATTTTGGTTCACAATATACCCAGTTGATAGCCAGGGCAGTACGGGAAGCGAATGTTTTTTGCGAAATTATCCCATTTAACAAGCCGGTTGAATGGGTGCCCGGACTCAAAGGTATCATCCTCTCCGGCTCGCCGTTCTCGGTCCATGATGGCACCGCTCCAGTTGTGGATGTTCGCATGTTTGCTGATAACCTCCCCGTGC
Source organism: Chitinophagaceae bacterium (assembly GCA_037721715.1). Taxonomy (GTDB): domain Bacteria; phylum Bacteroidota; class Bacteroidia; order Chitinophagales; family Chitinophagaceae; genus JADCRZ01. The sequence continues at coordinate 7,828 of JBBJOD010000127.1, forward strand.
TTGGCATTTGTTATGGTGCCCAGCTTATCACAAAATTATATGGAGGCAAGGTAGAGAAAAGTGACAAAAGAGAATTTGGCCGCGCCGTACTCACAATACGCCAGGATGATTTTTTATTAAAAGACATACCGGATCATTCCCAGGTGTGGATGAGCCATAGCGATACTATTACCGAATTACCCGGTGCTTTTGAACTGCTGGGAACCACAGAAACAATTCCTGTTGCAGCTTTTAGATTAAACGAACCAACAGCTTATCCAGTGTATGGGCTGCAATTTCATCCCGAGGTTTATCATTCCACCCAGGGAAAAAAGATCATCCGTAACTACCTGGTAAACGTTTGTGGGTGCACGCAGGATTGGACGCCGGCCCATTTTATCAATGACACCGTGCAAAGCCTACAGAAACAGATAGGTAACAAAAAAGTCATCATGGCATTGAGTGGCGGGGTAGATAGTACGGTGGCTGCCACCCTTATACACCAGGCAATAGGCACCAACCTGTATGGGATATTTGTTGACAATGGGGTATTACGCAAGTATGAATTTGAACAGGTCCTGGAAACTTATAAACACCTGGGCCTGAACGTAAAGGGTATTGATGCAAAGCAGATATTTTATGATGCGCTTAAAGGGAAGACCGACCCTGAAGAAAAACGCAAGGCCATTGGCAAGTCTTTTATTGATGTGTTCCAGCATGAAGCCATCGCAATTCAGGGTGTTGAAATGCTGGGCCAGGGTACCATATACCCGGATGTAATAGAAAGTGTTTCCGTTCATGGGCCATCAGTCACTATAAAATCGCACCATAACGTTGGCGGCCTCCCTGAAAAAATGCACCTGGGCCTCGTAGAACCGCTTAGGTTCCTGTTCAAAGATGAAGTGCGAAAAGTAGGGCAGGAGCTGAGTATTCCCCAGGAACTGCTCGCCAGACATCCTTTTCCTGGTCCTGGCCTCGCCATCCGCATCCTGGGCGAAGTGACGCCGGAAAGGGTACGATTGTTGCAGGAGGCAGACCACCTGTATGTTAAAGCTTTGAAGGAAAATAACCTATATGCAACTGTATGGCAGGCAGGCGCCATCTTGCTTCCTGTTAAGAGTGTAGGGGTAATGGGAGATGAAAGAACCTACGAATTTACAATCGCCTTGAGAGCCGTGACATCAGTAGATGGCATGACGGCGGATTGGGCGCATTTATCATATGAATTCCTGGCCAATATTTCCAATGAAATAATCAACAATGTCCGAGGCATAAACCGTGTGGTATATGATATTAGCAGCAAGCCACCGGCTACGATTGAATGGGAATAAATGCCACTGAATTTTTAAGATTTAAAGTATCACTGAAGGATGAAGAAATTATCTTTTTTACCGGGTCTTGTTTTCTGTTTCCTATCGCTGAAATTTACAACATTTGCACAGACAGCCTATACAACTTCCCAACATACCATTGCCGTATTTGTTCCCTTATACCTCGACTCTGCTTTTGATGCCGCTGGCGAATATGTGTATGGTAAAAATTTTCCAAAGTTCCTGAACCCGGGATTAGAATTTTATGAAGGAGTTCAGCTTGCAGTAGATTCACTTAATAAGACCGGTGCATCGCTCAAAGTGCTTATTTATGATACAAGGTCGTCTGGCCAGTCAATTGCTAAGGTCATGCAACGCCCGGAAATGAGCAAAGTGGAACTTATCATCGGCTTTGTGTCCAACAACGAGATCAGGGTACTTGCTGAAAACGCCCGGATGAAAAGCATTCCATTTATCAATGCAAACATTCCCAACGACGCAGGGGTTACCAACAATCCCTATTACGTCGTTCTAAATTCTACCCTTCGTACACATTTGCAGGCGATGTACAAATTTCTTCAAAAAAGCTATGCTACTTCCCCTATTGTTGTATTTCGATTAAAGGGCGCACAGGAAGACATGCTCAAAAATTATTTTACAGAAATCGAACGGAGCACCAGTTCTGTTTCACTGAAACTTAAATTTATAACATTAAACAAAGATTTTACGGCTTCCCAGTTGAAACCTTACCTCGATAGCAACCGGGTTACCATGTGCATTGCAGGAAGTCTCGATGTGCAATTTGCCAAACTTTTAACCAGGCATTTAGCTGCCCTTAATGAAAACTACCCGTCGCAGGTAATGGGCATGCCTAATTGGGATGGGATAAAGGAACTGGAGAAAAAGGAAAATAAAGGACTTGAAATTTTCTACAGTACGCCCTTCTATCATGCTAAAACCGACAAGGTGAGTATTGGCATTACCAATTATTTTAAGAACAATCTATATTCAAGGCCCACTGATATGGTTTTCAGGGGCTATGAATGTTTTATGCATTTCAGTAAATTGCTCCTTGACCACGGCACAAATCTCGGCTCGGCGATTGGCGAGAAAAAATACAAGGTATTCACGGATCTGGACATCCAACCAGTATTTCTAAATAAACAATCGCCCACACTCGACTACTTTGAAAACAGGAAGATTTATTTTGTAAAAATGCTGGGAGGAGTAATTAAGGGGGTGTATTGGTGAATGGTCAATGGTGAATCAATGTCGTTGACTTAAGCTACAATTGTTTATAATTCATTGCTGG
>JBBJOD010000128.1:0-10409 GCA_037721715.1 Chitinophagaceae bacterium
TGGCTTTCATAACCAACAGTAGAAAAAGTAAAACTATAGGGTCCACCGGTAGTTACCGGGGAAAACGTGAAAGTGCCTGAGCTATCAGTAGTTGTGCCAGCGGTAAAATTGGTTCTAGTATTTTTAATAGTCACAGAAACTCCCGGAAGGGGATCCCCATCGTCATTTGTTACTATTCCTTTTACTAAGCCGGGCCTTTCCTGAGCATGAAGGTCGGAAGTACAAAAAATGAACAAAAGGCACAGAAGGCCATAAAAAGTGGCCTTGAGTTTTAGAGGATTTAATCTCATAAGGCATGCAGTTTTAATTTAAAGAAAAGTGGACTTACTTAATAATACCTAATACAAACCCGCTGATGGTAATGTAACAACACTTGTTACCTAGTAATACGTATTACAAAGATTTTACCCTTACAGAAAAAAATATTTTTTTAATGAAGACAGTAGTTAAGCAAAACAACTAACCTAAAGATGCTTCCCGGGAACGGTAAAAGTGCCCGAACTGTATTATTTTAATTTTGAAATTGATTTTTTTATTGAGCTAATCTCTCAGCTAAGTAAATGGCTTTGATAAGGCTTTCGTTTTTAGCTATCCCTTTCCATGCGATATCGAAGGCAGTTCCGTGATCCACCGAAGTGCGGATAACTGGAAGCCCAATGGAGACATTTACGCCACTATCAAAGCTTAGCAGTTTCATGGGTATATGACCCTGGTCGTGATACATTGCCACTACAATGTTGTAATCCCCCTGTAAAGCTTTCAGGAAAACAGTGTCCGGAGCATGCGGCCCGGAAACGTCAATGCCTTTCGCTTTCATATTTTTGATAGCTGGTTGAATAATATCGATTTCCTGTTTACCAAACAATCCATTTTCTCCGGCGTGTGGATTGATGCCCGCAACTGCAATTTTTGGAGAGTGACCAATTATTTTTTTCATGGAATCCTCTGCAAGCTGTATCACTCTTTCTATGCGGGATTGAGTAAGCGTGGATAAAGCATCCGCTAAAGGAATATGGGTAGAGACATGAATCACACTAAACTTTTCATCATAGAGCAACATCGCATAATCTTTTGTGCTTGTGTAAGCAGCAAAGATTTCAGTATGGCCTGCATAATTATGGCCTGCAGACTGTATGGCTTCTTTATTAATAGGTGCCGTAACAACAGCAGCCACCTTGGCTTCCTTTGCAAGCCGGATACTTTCAACAACATACTTAAATGCTGCATCCCCTGCCTTTTTAGATACTTCACCGGGTTGAAAATGTTCCCGCTTCAATAATTGCATATCCCATACATTAACTATCCCGTGCTCCCATATTGCCTGGTCAAGTGAATTGATCCCATTCAATTTTAATTCCTGATAATTAAGGTGTGTTCTCACCTGTTCAAGTATCGCAAGATCCCCGACCACCAATAACTTCAGTTGCTCCGTTTCATTGCCCTCAAAAGTCTTTAAAATTATTTCTGGTCCAATACCGGCAGCATCTCCCATCGTTATTGCAAATACTGGTTTCATATTATTATGTAAAAAAATTAAGTGTGTTTGAAATAGCATCATCCGCGCCGAAGCTACCAGCTTTGGTAGCGATGATACTGTTTACTATACAGCCCGTTAATATGCCTGTTTGTATGCCGGGTAAAATTTCCTGGTCAATCTGAATGCCTGTGGCGTTTAACGCCCTAACTGTTTTGATAGCAATATCGCCACCTGTTAACAAGACCGCTGAAGGATTAAACCTTTTAATTAATGTTGCGGCCAGTGTACCAAATGCAACGGCCACCATCTCTGCAGCAATATCCTTTGACAAACCTCTTTCCCAGGCTGCAAAAAAAACCTGTTCAACATCTTCCAATGATACATTTGAAGTAAAAATAAACTGTCTTTCTCCATTCTGAATATCCTGCAATAAAGACGCAATAAGCTGCGCTGGTTCTACATTTTCGTTCAGCAGGTTCTTACCATCTATTAAATATAACCTGCAGTTTCCCTGGTCGATTGTGTATTTGATCTGTTTTCGTGATTGCTCACTCACGCTACCGGAGAATACAAAATGCAAATGCCGGGGGCGTATGAAAGACATTTCACGCAAATGATGAGCAAGACCCGCTGAGCCTGCAATCAATACTGACATGTCGCCAACGTTTTCAATTAGATGGGCAATGTTTTTCAGGTCTGTTTCTTCGATGCTATCGAAGATGATTATTTCTGATCCATTTTCAATTTCTTTAGATACCACCTCATTGGCTTTAATAGAACTTTCGTTGAATACACCTGTTAATAGTTCACTGCACTTTCGCGTGCTTTGTAACCGAATGATTTCAGCAATTCGCGAAAGTGTTACAGGAGTGCGAGGATCATTCACCACCTCTGTATTTCCCAGCTTTACGCCATGCACATATACTTCACCGTTGTGGGTTGTTCTGCCATTTGAAGGTAAGGCGGGTGCAAGCAGCGCTACTTTTATTTGTAATGCATCCATCAATCCGTCTATCTCAGCACCTATGTTGCCTCGTAAAGTTGAGTCCATCTTTTTGTAAACTATTATATTTCCTATATCATATAATTGTTTACCGAGATTATAACATTTTTGGTAAGCGGCTGACCTGGTATCAAACCTGGATTCTATATCTATAACCAATACCTCCGTATGTTCCAGGTCTTCTTTTAACTGGTAAGTACTGAAAATGACATTCACTTTTAACCCGGCTTTCCTGAATTGCACACCTGTGTCGTTTGCACCTGTAAAGTCGTCGGCAACTACAACTAATTTTTTCTGCATTGGCTAAATGGTATTCACCGTATACGCTTCCTTTTCTTTTTCTTCTAATTTTTTCTTCCTGCTCCTTTTTGCTATATACAATGTAAGCAGTGGGGTCAAAAATGCCGTTATAATAGTAGATGCTGCTACCTGTGGCGTAGCTGTTATGGCCAAAGCCTGCAAAGTTGGATCTACCATTGCTACTGCCATTGGTGTGGCTACTGCATTTCCGGAAGTTGAAGAAACTGCAGCACCCGCAATACCAGATCCACCCACAGCTTTATCCGACCAAATATTAAAAAAGCCTCCGACAAAAACAGTCATCAACCCTAAGATGATACCTGGAATGCCTGCTGAAACAAGCATTTTGAAGTTTAGATTGGCCCCCAAAGCAAAAGCAAAAAAAGGGATTAGCACCGGCCCTCCGGCAGCTAAAAATATTCTTATACGCTCATCAAGATTCCCTAAAATCATTCCGATAAGTATAGGGGTGACAACTGATATTAAAGAGATAAGCGGAATGCTTGCAATGCCTGCAGAACCTAAGGCAACGAGGGTAAGAAAAGGACCATTGTTAAGGGATATGACTGCTATAGCGCCAACATCCGTTTCATCCCCGTTTTCTCCCGTAAGTGCTGCATAGAGCCCTCCGTTACTGTTAGACATGGCAGCAATTATTGCAAGTGATGACAAGCCTAAAAACCCTCCATTGCCAAACATTTTCGATACTGTTAGACCGATGATAACGGCAATGACATATTTAGAGATTAACAATGCACTTCCTTTCATTAATGCCTTAGGTGCAGCTTTCAGGCTGATGCCGGCACCCATGCAAACAAGGAACATTCCGATAAGGGCGGTTGCGCCGTTTTTGAATAAAGCAGTAGTGAAACCTCCCATCTCCAATGCTCTGGGAAAAAAAGTATTTATTAAAGCTGCTAAAACTAAAGGAACAACCATCATGCCGCCAGGTATCTTTTCAATGTTGCCTTTAATATTCATAATGTTACTTAAACTTATAAATCAATAAACCATACCCCACTCCTGCCGGTTCATGAGACCGGGCCATTTGAAATGCCATAAACTCTCCATTAGTTGCCACAACCGGATTCGATACCTTTCCGCCTTTGTAATCGTTGAATGTGGTTAAGCGAACAAAATCCTTTCCTGTTCCGTCAAGCCTTAACTTCCAAACGTCGGCATTGCCTGAACCATGTCCGCCAAGCCATGCGCTTTGGCGGTCGCTTTCCACACAAACATATTTACCATCAGGGAAAATGCCTTCTACTTCATTGTAGGTACCCGGTGCTTTAGTAAAATTGGTTACCAGTTTGGTATTCAGGTCAATACCCATTACCGATCCGTTATTGCCAGGTTCATAACAGGTGAAAGTCAATTTAGTATCATTATCATAAAAATCTCCAGGCTCTACTGTGCAGCTTCTATCGGGGCTTTCAAAAACCACTTTCCTGTTAATGAGTTTCGGAGTGCCTGTAGATAGATCGAAGTCAACTACTACTATTCTTGAAGTGCCGGCCGGAACTTCAGGAACCTGGTCGTGCAATTCGGCAAAAGATCTTTTCTCATTTATAGGTAGTTGTTAGGTAAGACAGTAATGAAGGTTTTATGCTGGCATAAAAAATTACCGTTTTGTTGTTTGCCGGTTTCATAGAAAAATAAGGCGAGTTGATCCACTAACAAATCTTGCAAACAGTGCTGTCACTTTAATTTCCTTTTTGAATCTTGGTATTTTTTTATATCGAGGATATAAACACCGTGCCCTATTCCTGCCATTTCTTCGCACCGGGCTACCATAAACGCAATAAAGTTGCCATCATCACTTACTACCGGATTGGTTGCTTTATATTTTCCATCTACATTAAAAAGAGTTAGCCGTTCCCATGTACCTGTAGTATCAAGCCGAAGCTTATAGAGATCAATATTTCTCGCAGTGCTTTCGGTAGTTCGGTGCCGGCTTGATTCTACAAGTGTGTATTTGCCATCGGGGTATATGCCTTCGGGTTCATTATATGAGCCGGGTGATCTTGAGAAGTTAATTAATTTACCGGTCTTCAAATTTAGTACCAGCACTGCTGTACTGTTATTACCTATACCATGTCCGCTTGATTGCACGGTAAGTTCTTCTTCATTCGTCGGGCGAAAATTCTGTGGTTCCAGTACTGCCCCCTTCACTTCATCTTTGGTGTTATCTAAAACAACATGCTGGTTTTTTAACTGCGGCTTGCCTGATGAATAATCAATATCGGCAACCCATATCTGCCAAAAACGTTTTTGGTCAGGATAATTACCATGATGTTCCGCCCAGGATATTTTTAACTGTGTTCTTGACACGGCAGGACCTTCCCAAATATATTCTCCTAACCGAACAGGTGGACCATCCAGCTTTTTACTAAGCACCCATAATTCTGAAAGCTTGAATCTTGCTTCCATCCAATTATCCGACGGAAAGCTTTTAGGGCCTACCAGCAATATATCACCATTGTTTAAGTATAACGCCCGAAGGTAGCCTCCATGATAATAATGGTGGGTTAGAGGCCTAATGGCTCCAGTAGCAACATCCATTTCAAATACATCTCCAAAAGATCTGGCTACAAATAAAACTTTTTTTCCATCGGGAGACCAATCAGGTCTTTCCCCAAATTCATTCATCCGTTTTATGTAAGATGGAAAATGGTTATCTGTCCATTCATCTCCCATCTGTGCCTGGCCATATAAAAAGCAGTTACCTAAAATTGCCGATAAAAGAATGCTGATATAATTTATAGCCTTTCCATACCCCTTAATATTTATAAGCATACAATGATTTTTGAATCAAACATCAATAGGTAATTTTCATTATTGATTTAAAAAGACTTCAAAACAAAACCTGTACTGTAACCTGGACCTCTATTTCTTAAGCTTATAGAGCAAAATACCATACCCGACCCCTGCAGGATCGGCTGTATTCGCAAACTGGAAAGACATATATTTCCCATCATTTGATATCACCGGATTTGAGGCCTTGCCTCCTTCATAATCATTAAAGTTGGTGAGACGTTCGAAACTCTTTGCCGTTCCATCTAATTTCAATTTCCAGATATCGATATTACTATAACCACGCTTACCTCCCAGCCAATCACATTGACGATCAGCTTCAACAAGCGCATATTTGCCATCAGGAAAAATGCCTTCGCATTCATTATAGGTTTCCGGCGACTTAGATTGGTTTATTACTTCATTTGTTTTAAGGTTGATCGTCATCACCGAAGCGAGGCCTTTGGGTTCATAGCAAGTAAAGGTCATTTTTGTATCATTATCATAAAAATCGGCAGCTTCAATTACACAATTACGATCGGCACTTTCATACACTGTCTTCTGGTTTAAAAGCCTGGGCTTGCCATCTGATATATCAAGGTCAGCCACCACCAGGCGGGACGCCCCTTCAGCGAGATCCGGAGATTGAGCATGCACCTGTGAAAAAGAGATCTTCATGCTTGTCTTTGAAATAGCCATACCCTCACTCATCTTTGTGCCAAACTTAACAGGTTTAGAACCTCTTTCCTTGCTGAGGAACCACAACTCATTGTCTCTTGAGCGGCTGGTGTTGATATCTTCAAATTTTTCAGGTCCTATTAATACATAGTCTCCGGTTACAAGGTGCATAACACGCAGGAAAGCACCACCCGGTACATTACATGTTAAACACTTAATAGTACGTGTTGCAATGTCATACACCATGGCGTCTCCAAAACTTTTTGCCATAAATGCAATGCGCTTGTTATCCGGAGAAAAATCTGCACGCTCACCAAAATGGGTGAGTAGCTGAATACTTGAAGGAAGGTGATCAACCGGACTTCCCTGTTTCCTTTTTGCCGGGGAATTTTTCTGACTGGACAAGTTTCCTGAAGGTTTATTGGGCTGACCTTGGGCAACATAATGCAAACCTGCGAGAGAGAACATAAGGATAACAAATGTAGGGAGTGATTTCATTTTTATATGATTGATTGATTATAAAATTTTACCGAAAACACTAAGCCTTTTAAATAAGCGGCGTTTCTAATTTCAGTTCCTGTTTAATTTTACAACTATATAGGGCGTTTCTTTATTTAAATCAGGATAAATTTTTCCATTGCCTTTATTGTCCATGATCTCTATAAGGTACATGAAATCCCATTTGGGGTTGATTTGATTTGCCGGCACCACAACCTGGTAAGTGTCTTTTTCTCCATTAGGGAGCATTGGCAACGATTGGTATTCCTGTTCCTGGATAACGCTGCGGTAGCGAAGCCGAACCCATTTTACCCCTGACACTGAACTCGCCTTAACCTTGATGGTGAGGGGTTTGTCGACCGCAGCACCGGAAACAGGTTCGTGACTAATATTAATTAATTTTTCAACATCCACATTAGCTGCTACTTTATAGCGAGGGGCTTGCTTAACGGGACCAGTGGGTTTAAAAGACTTTCTTTTTTGTTCAAGACTTGCAAGCCCTTTTTCTAAGGAAACAAGTTCATCTTTCCAGTGACCGCAAAGATCTGCCACGCAAACACCCATCATTAAGTTATCTGCATAAATATCGCCAGCAGCAGATACGATTTGTTGCCACGCCTGAATGGCACTTTGTTCATAGGTAATTGCATCATCCAACGCAGCCACGTCGTTAGTTTGTTCGAAGAGGTTGTAGCTTACCGCCGCCGGGATACGTCTGGAATGATAAAGAGCCAGGTTGGATAAGATTTTAAGGTCAACGATTGTTGAATTGAATTCTTTATTCCTTTTATTGTCAATAGCTTTTTCAGCTTGATCAATTAAATGATTGATATCCGCAGCAGTTTTTTGAAACCATAAGCTGTTTGCTGAGGGACGGATCTTAGCAGTTTCCCCACCTTCCAATAGTAGTCTTGCCTCTTCATCGAAATTACAAAACTGTTGCAGGTCTGTAAGCCGCGCTTTTGCAAAAGCAGGAAGATCACCAAGGTGTTGTTTTTCGGCCCATCCTCTTGTTGTAGGAAAGAGGCTGTAAGGATAAGAAGAAGAGATAATACGGGGTAAAACCCAACTGGCTTTATGAAGTGCACTCTCAACAAATGGTGCAGCTTGTTTGCCAAACCTCTGTTCAAATTCTTTTTTCCACACCAAGGGAGGCTTTAACAAATCGAAGGGCTTTGCATCGTGTGGCTGGGCCTCCATTTTAGTAGCAAGGGGTTCGTTCACTTCAAAACCATCACCATCATATAAGTGTGTACTTTCTGAAAAGCGCCGGACATATTCAGGATCACCCCATAAAAGTATGCGGGATGTGCCTCCGTTCCAAAGCCGCCAAAGCATTTTATATTTTTGGGGATAACGCAACATATCGCTGTAACTATGCCTTCGGGCACTCTTTTCAGGATTGATGGTGGTTGGATGAAACGGCAATCCCATTTGTTCCATCCAGTATTTTGTAGTAATTCTGAAAGGCACCCCTATGTCCAGGGCGCTTTGAATGACCGACTCCGGTAACTCTTTAGCTCGTAAATCAAGATGGAGGTTGGGTACCGTTGTTTTCAACATCTTAAATACATCGGCCCAGAAACTTTCCTGCTCCTCTTCCTTTAAACCAGATTCGTTATGCATTCTGAACTGAATGGCGTCGAGATCAGGAACCATTTTAACAAATTTAGCAAGCGCTGTTTTATTGTAGCTGATGAGATTCTCAGCATTCACCCCCCACACCAGGCCGGGAACAGGTTTATCAGGCGAATTTTTTGTACCCGGTATACCTCCACCCTGAACACCACCCCTGTAAATGTGGTCCCAAATACCTGCCGTGAAGCGAATGCCGCGCTCATGACACATGTCAATTAAACGATTCATGGCTTTGAGGTTGCGTTGCTGTTCCGAAGCGGAAAGACCAACCATCCGGACGTCGGGATATCCTTCCACATCAAAAAAATAAGGATAACAGGGAGCCAGGAAGCCACCGTTCTCATATCCGAAAATCAGCACCAGAGAGTTGAACCTGTTTTTAGCCATTACATCAAGGTACCTGGCCCAGTAAGCCTGATCGTAAAACCTGCTTTCCCAGTAAGCCCGGTTCATTGTATAAATAGAAATTGCACGTTCCTTCACATCCGGTTTTTCCGTAATTTCTTCCACCTCACTCATAGGTGTTTTCGAATCAGTACTCCAGCTAATACGATCTGCTACATCTAAAATACCGTACATCAGGCCTCTGTCGTCAAAACCACTAATCAGCCAAACAGGTTTCTTTTTCCAGTCAGTCTTCCAGATGGTTAAGGCCTCAGCAACGTTAGGTACCAAATGGTTTGCGGTCTTTAATAAGTTTGCAGCAACACCTCCTCCCGAAGACAGCCCTGTTACAATAATTGAATGGCCCCTTGCTTCATTCAGGGATCCAATTTTTTCGACAGTGATATTTTTGGCCTTGAATGCATCAATAAGTTTATTAATGGCTTGAGAAACTGGAACGGCTTGTGATTTCTCAGCTACAATCGAAACTTGCGGAGTCTGACCTTGTGCAAAACCATTCAAACTTATCAAAAAGAATATTAGTGATTTAATTATTGAAGGACTTGTAACTTTTTTCATGTAAAACAAATTAATAGGTGACTAAGTTTTAAAGTTTGAGGTGGTGATTATAAATCATGCGTTTCATTTATCAAAGAAAATTCAGCCCTTACTTTACTTAAGGGAAAGAGCCACAGCATTCCTTGCAATCGCAATATCCTTCGCTACTTCCGGCCGTAGCTTTTCCCAATGAAAAAGTTTATTTTCATCAGTATTTGACAAGGTACCTTCGTGAGGGTAAGCATAAGCTGCTAATGGCATGTCGTTGTAAATAGGGCGGGTAATGTTAACTACTTCATCCCAAAAGTGCAGCGAGTTCTGCAGGTGCTTCACCGCCTTTTTCTTATTTTCTTCTCCACCTTTCAAACGGTAAGTTTGCAAAGCCAATGCCCCTCTTAGCTTTTCAGCAAAATACAATCCGAGGTTGGCCCATGCTTTCACATCTGCCACTTCATACATAAGTGAAGAATGATAAGCGGTCTTGATATTTTTTACCAGACGTAAAGCGGTATGGCAATCCTTCTCCAGCATTCCGGCAAGAACAGGAGGGGTAATTTTATCGTTGCTAAAGGAACGGCCTGATGAAAGTGTATTGACATACTCACTAGTAGAAACATAAGCAGGATCAGCAGGTGGTTGTGAAATCTGTCTGTCGACTGAAATATAATCCATGCTTTGTTTATTCATAGCCATAAAACCTTCGCTGTATAGAGAAAAATCCCAGGAGAAATCGAACGAAGAAGCTAAACGCAAGGGTACGGTTCCTGCATGGGCGTAAGCACTCAACAGGGGTTCAGATTTTTTTCCATAACGTTGAATGAACGCCTCCCTGAACACCTGATCGGTAGTAGCCGGATTGTACAATAACCGGCCCCATAGTTTATAGAACAGCCATTGACGTTGAAAAGCATACTTCCAATCAACAGCAGCGCCGGTTTTGGTGAAATAATCTTTTGCTGGAATGTAGCCTTCAGATCCAACGAAATAACCACCCACGTAACTTTGGGTATTAGCAATTATGTGTTGGCGGATAAAGCCGGGAACTCCCCAACGAAGACAAAAGAAATCTTCATTGCGGGC
>JBBJOD010000129.1:0-10349 GCA_037721715.1 Chitinophagaceae bacterium
TATGTTTTACTGAAAGAAGTGCTGGACAACTGTGTGGATGAACATACTATGGGACACGGAAAATATATAGATATCAAAATTGAGGGGAAGTCAGTAACCGTGCGCGACTACGGTCGCGGTATACCGTTAGGTAAAGTAGTGGACGTAGTTAGCAAGATCAACACCGGCGCTAAATATGATAGCAAAGCGTTTCAGAAAAGTGTAGGACTCAACGGCGTAGGAACAAAAGCTGTCAACGCGTTAAGCAATTATTTTAAGGTGACTGCTTTCCGGGAAGGAAAAGAGAAAACTGCTGAGTTTGAAAAAGGTATCCTGCTAAAGGAGTACAAGGAAGCAAAGTCAACAGAAGAAAATGGTACACAGGTAACATTTATTCCTGATGATACGGTATTCAAAAATTTCCATTACCTGGTCGATCACCTGGACGGCCAATTATGGAACTACTGTTACCTGAACGCCGGGCTTGTAATGAACCTTAACGGTAAAAGATACGTTAGCAAAAACGGGCTGCTGGATCTGTTACAGCGCAAAACAAATGCCGATGAAATCCGGTACCCTGTCATTCACCTGAAGGGAGAAGACATTGAAGTGGCTATTACCCACGAAAACCAATATGGTGAAGAATATTATAGCTTTGTAAACGGCCAGTTTACTACACAGGGCGGCACTCACCTGGTGGCATTCCGCGAAGCATTTGTTAAAACCATCCGCGAATTTTTCAAAAAAGATTACGACACGGGAGACATTCGCGCGAGTATCTGTGCTGCCGTTTCCATTAGGGTACAGGAGCCGGTGTTTGAGAGCCAGACAAAAACGAAGCTGGGATCGCAGGTGGTATTTGAAGGAGGACCTTCTGTCAGGAACTTTATAGGCGATTTTCTTTCAAAAGAACTAAATAATTTCCTCCACCGAAATCCTTCTATCGCAGACGCACTCAAAAGACGCATTGAGCAAAGTGAAAGAGAGCGCAAGGAACTGGCAGGGATAAAAAAATTGGCTAACGAACGGGCCAAGAAAGCAAACATCCACAATAAGAAATTGCGTGATTGCCGCTTCCATTACAATGATGAACCGAGCGGCAAAGACAAAGACAAGATCGTAGAAAAACAAAAGGAAAGTGCCATCTTCATCACCGAGGGCGATTCAGCAAGCGGCTCAATTACCAAATCAAGGAACGTGGAAACCCAGGCCGTATTTAGCCTGCGTGGTAAACCACTCAACTGTTACGGCCTCACAAAGAAAATTGTTTACGAGAATGAAGAATTTAACCTGTTGCAGCATGCTTTGAATATAGAGGAAGGTTACGAAGGCTTGCGATATAACAACATCATCATTGCCACGGATGCCGATGTTGATGGCATGCATATCCGGTTGCTGATGATGACGTTCTTCCTGCAGTTTTTTCCAGATCTTGTTAAAAACAAACATCTTTACATATTGGAAACTCCCTTATTCAGGGTAAGGAACAAGCAGGAGACTATATATTGCTATGATGAAAATGAAAAACAGGCAGCTACGAAAAAGCTCGGTAACAAACCCGAAACAACCCGTTTCAAAGGGCTGGGAGAAATAAGCCCGGATGAGTTTGGCCGATTTATCGGCGCTGATATCAGGTTGCAACCGGTACTCATGATGCCTGACACACATATCCAGGCATTGCTTGAATACTATATGGGAAAAAATACGCAGCAACGCCAGGATTTTATTATCGGGAACCTTAAAGTAGAAGTGGATTTGGTGATCGAGTAGCTAACAGCTATCAGCAAGAAGTTCGTTTTTACCTAAATATTTAAAGCCGTATAACTGAATAACAAAAATCGAAATTGACACCGTATACTAGATACCCAATACCCGAATACCCGACACCCAAACCAACATCTAAATAAACACCAATGATCCACGTTGTTTTCCAGGAATCTGACATTCAGGCATTAGAGAAAAGTTTTGAACTGGATGACACCCTGCGGGGACAAGTACTTCACATCAAAGACGATTACGCGGTGGGCCCCCTCAAAGATATTTATTCAGTCGAGGGCATAGCCGCAAGAAAGCAGTGGTGGAAAGAAGTATTGGCAGGTGGCGATTATGATGGACTGGTTGAACAGGGCAACGTTGATGATGAAAAAACTGCCAATGACCTGGTAAATGGTCTTAAAAATAACCCGGAAGAAGTTCTATGGATATGGGCGGCACAAAACAAACATGATGTAAGTGGTTACTACTGGCTGGTAAGCCGCCTGAAAGATTTGCAGGGGCGTATCTTCATTCTCTACCTGAATAATCTTCCTTTTATCAATGAAAAGGGACATATTTTTTACCCGGTCAATTTATTCCAGATCGCTCCCCGCGAATTCTTAAAAGCCCGGAAGCTGGCAAGAGCGGTTACTTCCAGTGAATTTGAAACTGATCCCGAAGAGTGGAAAAGGTTATGTGAAGAAAACAAAGGCGTACGTATTCTTGAGGGAGGCAAAAAACTGGTGCAGTATGATGA
Organism: Chitinophagaceae bacterium; assembly: GCA_037721715.1. GTDB lineage: Bacteria > Bacteroidota > Bacteroidia > Chitinophagales > Chitinophagaceae > JADCRZ01. The sequence goes on from JBBJOD010000129.1 coordinate 2,492, forward strand.
TGACTTCTATGATAGCGAACTTGCCAAATTTATAAACAGCGATTGGATACGGGTTAGTAAACTCATTCATATTTATTTAGGCAAAGCTCTCCATACTACCGGTGATGCATACCTGCTGTGGCGCCTGAAATCTATGATCACTTCGGGCAAGTTAGATGCACAGGGAGCAATTAGGAATATGAAAGATTTTGAAGTAAAGGCGAAGGCATTATATATAGAACCAGTTTATAATTAATTAAACGTAAGCATGATGAAGAAGTATACCCTCATTATAGTTGTTTGGTTTATGCATGCAGGAGTTTTTGCACAGGCATCGACCGCGAAGCTGGATGAGCTACTTAGTGCTTATGCCAACCAGAATAAGTTCAACGGTACAGCGCTTGTTGCTCAGAAAGGCAAGGTTCTGCTGGAAAAAGGATATGGATTCAAAGATGCCAACCTGCAAACAAAGAATGATGTAAATACCATTTTCCAGGTAGGTTCTATAACCAAACAATTTACGGCAGCGCTCATACTTTATTTACAGGAAAAAAAGAAACTTTCTATACAGGATAAACTGGGTAAATATTTTCCATCATTTCCTAACGCCGATAAAATAACGATCGAGCACCTGCTGACGCATACTTCCGGCATCTATAGTTATACCAATGATAGTAAATTCATGATCAATGAAATAACGCATCCCAAGACCCGCGACAGCATGATGGCTTTGTTCCAGGATAAGCCCCTGAATTTTAACCCCGGCAGTAAATGGAGCTACAGCAACTCGGGTTATTCTATGCTGGGCTATATTATAGAAAAAGTAGCCAACAGACCCTATGAGCAAATGATGCGCGACATTGTATTCAAACCGCTTAAAATGGATCGTTCCGGGTTTGATTTCACGCATCTCTCGAGTGTTGACAAGGCCGTTGGCTATCTTACCTTCGATGAAAAGAACAAAGCAGTTGCTCCCATAGTGGATTCTTCCATCTCGTATTCTGCCGGGGCAATCTATTCAACGGTCGGCGATCTCCATAAATGGGAAAGGTCTCTTTTTGGAAATAGGCTGTTAAAGCAGGAGTCGTGGAAAATGGCTTTTACACCGTTCCTGAATAAATATGGCTATGGCTGGTCAATGGATACCCTGTTTGATAAGCAGGTAATGGCTCATGGAGGTGGCATCCACGGGTTTAATTCAAACCTCTTTCGAATTCTGCAGGATGAAATAGTAATTATATTATTAAATAACAAGAATAATCCTCACCTGTCTGAAATAACCAAAGGACTTGCTGCTATCGTTTTAGACAAGAATTACGAGATGCCTAAGGAGCGGGTATCCTTGACCGTGAACGATTCACTGCTGAAAACTTATGTGGGTGAGTATGAATTAACGCCTGCCTTTAAGATCATTGTGCGTCTTGAAAACGGTTTGCTAAAAGGCCAGGCCACCGGTCAGCCGGAATTCACCCTGTTTGGGGAAAAAGAAGGCGTTTTTGTTCTCAAAGTGGTCGAAGCAAAAGTAGAATTTTTTAAAGGGGCGGATGGTAAGGTTGATAAAATGATCCTCTACCAGAATGGGGCAGTGATACCTGGTAAAAAGATTAAGTAAATTAAATGAATTAGCCTTTGAAGGTTTAAGCCTGATCATTTGCAGCATCGAAACTGAAAGAAAAAAAAGTGATCCATCCTATCGATTATGAGTGACGACAACCACATATATCACCTTACCGACGATAAGACGGGCGTCTCGGGTCAGTACCAGACCTGGTTTCTCGAATACGCTTCTTATGTAATCCTGGAACGTGCAGTACCGGCCCTGGAAGATGGCCTGAAACCTGTGCAGCGACGCATACTGCATGCTATGAAAGAAATGGATGACGGGCGTTTTAACAAAGTTGCCAACATCATCGGACAATCCATGCAGTATCACCCGCATGGTGATGTAAGTATCGGAGACGCCCTTGTTAACCTGGGACAGAAAGACCTCTTGATCGATACACAAGGCAACTGGGGCGATGTGAGAACCGGAGCTTCGGCCGCTGCTTCCCGTTATATTGAAGCGCGTCTTTCGAAGTTTGCCCTCGAAGTAGCGTTCAACGGCAAAACTACTGACTGGGCACTGAGCTACGACGGCCGAAAAAACGAACCGGTAACCCTGCCCATGAAATTTCCACTATTACTGGCACAGGGAGCAGAAGGTATAGCAGTGGGGTTGGCAACCAAAATACTTCCGCATAATTTTTGCGAACTGATCGATGCATCCATAAAGTACCTGAGGGGAAAAAAATTCGAATTTTACCCTGATTTCCAGACTGGGGGCATGATGGATGTCAGTAATTACAGCGAAGGCAGGCGGGGTGGTAAAATACGTGTGCGCGTTCACATAGAAGAACTCGATAAAAAGACCCTCGTCATCAGGGATGTCCCTTATGGCATTACCACACCGCAATTAATAGATTCCATTATTAAAGCGAATGACCAGGGAAAAATCAAGATAAAGAAAGTTACTGACAATACAGCTGCAGAGGTTGAACTGCAAATAGACCTGGCACCGGGCATTTCCCCAGACATCACGATCGATGCACTGTATGCTTTTACAGACTGCGAAGTAAGTATTTCTCCCAACACCTGCGTGATACTTGGTGACAAGCCGCGCTTCCTGGGTGTTTATGAATTGTTGCGTATTTCAGCAGACAACACCAAAGAACTGCTGCGTAAAGAGCTGGAAATAAAGCTCGCGGAACTCCAGGAGAAATGGCACTACACATCACTCGAGAAGATATTTTTTGAAGAGAAGATTTATAAGGAGCTTGAAAAAAAGTATGAAACATGGGATACGGTACTTGAAGGCATAGATAAAGCATTCGGGCCCTTTAAGAAACTACTCCGGCGCGAGATCAACCGGGATGATATTACGAGGTTGACAGAGAAACCGGTTCGCCGCATCTATAAACTGGATATTGAAGAGCTGAACAAGCAGATAAACAACCTGGAAGATGAACTGAAACAGGTAAGGTACGACCTGTTAAACCTCGTTGATTTCGCTGTTTCTTACTATGATAACCTGCTTAAGAAATTTGGCAAAGGGCGTGAACGAAAAACCGAGATCAGGTTGTTCGATACCATCGAGGCAAGGCATGTTGCCATAGCGAATGTGAAAGTATTTGTTAACCGGGATGATGGTTTTATTGGTACAGGCCTTAGAAAAGATGAATTCGTAGCAGACTGTTCCGATCTGGATGACATCATTGCCTTCACCAAAGCGGGAAAAATGAAAGTGGTGAAGGTGGCAGAAAAGTCATTCATAGGTAAAGACATTGTTCATGTTGCTGTTTTTCAGAAGAACGATGAAAGAACCACTTACAACATGATTTACCTGGATGGTAAATCTGGTGTGAGTTATGGAAAGCGATTCAATGTAACCGGCATTACGCGCGATAAAGAATATGACCTTACAAGAGGAGAAGATAAAAGCAGGGTTCACTATCTTAGCGTAAATTCAAATGGTGAGGCCGAAGTAGTGAAAATTATCTTAAGCCCTACCTGTACCGCCCGTATAAAAGAACTGGATTTTTATTTTGAAGAATTAGACATCAAGGGCCGAGGCACCCTGGGCAACCAGGTAACAAAATATCCTGTAAAAAATGTAAAGTTAAAGGAAGCAGGACGCTCTACGCTCAGTGGAAGAAAATTATGGTTCGACGACCAGTTTGGCCGTTTAAATACTGACGAAAAAGGTGATTACCTGGGAATGTTCGAGGGTGATGATAAATTATTGGTGATCTATAGCGATGGAAATTATGAAATAACCGACCAGGAATTAACCCAACGGTTTGAATCGGACAAGCTGCTGCTGATCGAGCGGTTTGTTCCGGCGAAAATAGTAACCGCAGTTTACTATGACAATGATAAACTGCAGTTCAATATCAAACGTTTCAAAATTGAAACCACCACATTGCAAAACAAATTTCTTTTCATCAAGGAAGGGGTTGATAATTACCTGGAAGCAGTTACCACAGATGCCGATCCTTCGCTGATCATCCGTAGTGGAAAAGGCGCACAGCTGAAAGAACAGAAAATGAAGGTAGTGAACCTCGTTGAAGTAATGGGCTGGCGGGCAGTAGGAAGCAAACTGGTTGATTTTACCAGGAGTACGGAGATTGAGTGGGAACAACACGCGGAGAATGAGACGAAGCAGCCAGAACTGTTTTGATAAGGAGGTATAGATATCGGGTTCAAGCCTCTTATTTCCTAAAAGCTAACAACTGACAGCTGATAGCTATCTCTCATAACCAATTGATAACTTTAATCACCAGCAACACCTGCCGCTAATGAACGACAACCAACAAATAATTACACGGTTTTATACTGCTTTCAGCCAGTTAGACTTTAAAAAAATGCAGGAGTGTTATCACGAGAATGCGATTTTTTTTGACCCCGTTTTTGAGGACCTTAACGCGGCGGAATTAAAGGACATGTGGGAAATGTTGTGTAAAAACGCCAGGGACTTTAGCCTGCAATTTATGGAAGTGGAAGCAGACGACGAATACGGAACCTGTAAGTGGGTAGCTACTTATACCTTTTCGCAAACGGGTAATAAAGTAACAAATAAAATAAAAGCCTATTTTAAATTTCATGAAGGGAAAATTGCAGAGCATACTGATAATTTCGACCTCTGGAAATGGAGCCGGCAGGCGCTTGGATTACCTGGATGGCTATTGGGTTGGAATGAAGTACTGCATAAGAAGATACGTGCGAAAGCCCAGGATAACCTCGCAAAATTTATGAAAGCAAAAGCTTCGAAAATTGCTCAATGACACTTTCGTTAACATCCATCTCCCCAATCATTCACTATGTTTAATCGCCGCAAATTTTACCGGTTCTCGCTACTAAGCTCACTGGCGCTTGCCGCAAACAGACGCACGGCCATTGCAGGCGAACCGTCACTCGTTCATAAGGTATTAGGCAAACCCATAGTAATATCAACCTGGAATTTTGGTAGATCCGCCAATGCAGGTGCGTGGTCGATACTAGGCAGAGGCGGCAGGGCACTGGATGCCGTAGAAGCCGGTGTAAGAATAACGGAAGCAGACCCTGCTATTCAAACCGTAGGATACGGTGGCTTACCAGACAGGGATGGCAATGTTACATTGGACGCCTGTATTATGGACGATAAAGGTGGTTGTGGATCCGTAATGTGCCTGGAACATATCATTCACCCGGTTTCGGTAGCCCGTATGGTGATGGAGCGTACGCCGCATATGGTGCTGGCTGGGGATGGCGCCCTACAATTCGCACTGGCAAACGGTTTCAAAAAAGAAAAGCTTCTTACCCCCGAATCAGAGAAAGCATGGAAAGACTGGTTAAAGACGGAAAAATATGAGCCGGTTATTAACATAGAAAACAAGTCGGGAGAAAGTACAGCTTATTCTCCGCGGTTATTGCCGGGAAACGAGTTCAATCACGACACCATTGGTATGTTGGCGATGGATGTGTCCGGAAATTTAAGTGGTTGTTGTACAACTAGCGGAATGGCCTATAAAATGCGTGGCAGGGTGGGAGATTCTCCGATCATCGGTGCCGGCTTATTTGTAGACAATGAAGTAGGCGCCGCAACGTCCACCGGGTTAGGTGAAGAAGTAATCAGGATCTGCGGTAGTCATTTGGTGGTTGAGCTGATGCGACAGGGACACTCCCCTGAAGAAGCCTGTAAAGCGGCTGTGCAAAGAATTATTAGAAAAGATCCTGCAAAGGCCAGGACGCTCCAGGTGGGTTTCCTGGCAATGAACAAGAAAGGCAAATATGGCGCTTATGCATTGCAAAAAGGATTTACTTTCTGCGTGCAATCCGGCAATGAAGGTAGTAAAGAACTTACACCCGGGAGCATGTTTTAGACAGCCCAGGTCTGTGCATGAAGCCATCAAAACCCGGCTGGTCATAACCGCAGAAGGATTTGTATCGTGATTGCGGCCTTTCAGGTTGTTTCAATAGCTTCAAACAGGCGTTCAATACCATGAGACCGTTAATAGAAATATGCTGCTATAACCTTTCTTCCTGCCTTGTAGCACAGGCAAGCGGTGCAGACAGGATAGAGTTCTGTGATAACCCGGCAGAAGGTGGCACCACTCCATCTTACGGCGCAATCAGCCTGGCAAGAAAAAAACTACAGGTACCGCTTTTCCCGATTATCAGGGCAAGGGGGGGAGACTTCCTGTATAACGATGATGAATACCTGATCATGCAACAAGATGTGAAGACCTGCAAGGAGATCGGTTGTGATGGGGTGGTAGTAGGGATCCTTAACCAGGATGGAAGCATAGATAAGAAGCGGTCTGCCAAGCTTGTACAAATCGCTTATCCCATGAGTGTGACTTTTCACCGCGCTTTTGATCGAACACGGAATCTTTTTGATGCGCTGGAAGACATCATTGATATCGGTTGTGAAAGAATTCTTACTTCGGGCGGAATGCCAACAGCACTAGAAGGAACAGCATGTATTAGCCAGTTGGTGAAACAGGCTAATGAAAGAATTATCATTATGCCCGGTGCCGGTATAAGATCAGGAAATATTGAAAACCTGGTACACTCTACCCGTGCTGAAGAATTTCACAGTTCAGCAAGCAGGCATGTTACTGGTTCCATGCAGTTCTTAAACCTGGAGATGAATGAAAACTTATATTATACCGCCAGTGACGGAGAGGAAGTAAAACGAATTGTGCAACTATTACATGCACTAAACCGTTGATTCATTAACAACTTCAACACCTGGAAAAAATTGACGGGGAGAAACAAAAGGCCCGTAAGTTTTTTATAACTACCGGACCTTTAAAAACTTTTGTGAAAAGTTCTGACGCCTGCTAATCTACTTTAGTCACCTTCATCATATTGGTGGGAAGATGTAATTGAACAGGAGTACTTCCTGTATTAATCACTACATCTCCTGTTTTGATAAAGCCCCGTGTTCTTAATATTTCTATCTGGTCAGTTATGATTTCATCCACGCTGTTTTCTTCGGAATAATAAAAGGCACGTACTCCCCAGCTAAGACTCAGCTGGTTGATGATCGTTCTTTCCTTACTGAAAATATATAGCGGAGATTTCGGCCGGTAACTGCTTAGTACAAACGCAGTGTAACCGCTTTGCGTCATACCGATTAAAACCTCTGCATTTACATCTTTTGCCAGCTTACAGGCGTTGTAACAGATAGCATCACTCAAAAACGACGGTGAGTGTGGCTGGGGTGCAAGTTCTTCTTCCCTGTTATAATTGTAATCTGTTTTTTCAACTTCCATTATAATTTTGCGCATCGTTTCAACTACAAGCGTTGGGTGCATGCCTGTTGCCGTTTCACCACTAAGCATTACAGCATCGGCGCCCTCAGAAACGGCGTTGGCAACGTCTGTGATCTCGCTGCGGTTGGGTTTGCTGCGCTCGATCATGCTTTCCATCATCTGTGTGGCAACGATAACCGGCTTGGCGCGATGCAGGCATTTTCTGATTAGTTGCTTTTGAATTAATGGCACCTGTTCAATGGGTAGTTCAACACCAAGATCTCCTCTTGCTATCATAATGCCATCCGATTCAATGATAATATCACGGATATTGGTAAGCGCTTCCGGCTTTTCTATTTTTGCAATAATCTTTGTTTTACTCTTTTTCTCCTGGAGTTTGCTTCTTAGTATCACGATATCTTTTACACTTCTTACAAAGGAAAGTGCTACCCAGTCCAGTTGCTGTTCGATGATGAATTCCAGGTCGATCAGGTCTTTGTCTGTGAGGGCAGGAAGTGAAATTTTAGTGTCTGGTAAGTTGATCCCTTTTTTAGATGAGATGATGCCGCCCATAGTAACTTTCACCTTTACGTCGTGGTTCTTTT
>JBBJOD010000609.1:0-2693 GCA_037721715.1 Chitinophagaceae bacterium
TTACCCTGTCGAAGTTTTAGTCTTCCTTTGGGCACGCAATAATAGGTATCTTTCTGGTGATCTATACCAATAAAAGCGGCTCCGTTTTTCAATAAATAGTTCCTGATAGTAGCGTGCCGCTGCGTTCTGGCCTTTATTTCAATATTAATAAATGCCATGAAAAATTTTCATAGTAAGCGGGGGGAGGGTAAAAAAACTTGCAATGCCGGTAAAAAAATGCAATAGTCTGCATGTAAGCCGCCAAACAGGCTAATCACAGCTGCGGAATCAATTGTTCTGATTTTTGAAATAACAAAGCGATCCAGACATGATCCAAACCAACCTGGCAGGCAGATTCGTAACCTGCTTCGGTTACTTTATCCCAGCTACAATCACGATTAAGGTCACTGGCTATTTTGGAAGTTTTCTTAGGATAAGCTATCCAAAGTTTGGCTTCATCGTTCATAGCTGGTAATACATCGGACAGGATTCCATTCAACTGTCTTTCATTAACTGCAAATACTAATGCGAAATCAATCTTTTTCGACTTTAGCAGGGGCGTCATATTTTTTGCAAACGATAATTTACAAAACTGCTTTTCGATGGTGGAAGGTAGACCCTGGATGAGAAGATTTTTTTCGTCATTAAATTGAAGTTTTTCAAACAAAGTTTGCGTCATGCCTCAATAATTTTGGTGTGAAAATAGAACTGTAGGTCTATAAAGATAGTTATTATAGTGGTAAGTGTATATTTAAAATAAAAAATCCCGCCATAGAAAACTAAAGCGGGAGATAAAATGAATGAATGTTATTACTTGTTCATTGGCTTATAATACCTAAGTGCTTCCGGCATTTGCTTTTTCAATCTCTCAATTCTGTTGCCTTCGGAGGGATGCGTGCTTAGAAACTCAGGAGGTTTATTACCACCTCCGGCTTTTTCCATCCTTTCCCATAAAGGAATTGCTTCCTGGGGATTGTAACCTGCCATGGCCGCAAAGGTTAGCCCAAAATGGTCTGCTTCATATTCATCCCGTCTTGAAAAAGGCAGCACCAGACCAACGTTTGCGCCTATTCCGTATGCTGACATAAAAATATTTTGTGTCTCTGCAGTTTTATTAGCCAGCGCTACAGAAAGAGCTACCTGTCCTACCTGCTGAAGCATACCCTGACTCATGCGCTCGCTCCCGTGCCTGGCTAATGCATGCATCACTTCATGTCCCATAACAACTGCCAGTGCTGCTTCATTCTGTGTGATCGGTAACAGTCCCGTATATACTACGATTTTTCCTCCGGGCATACACCAGGCATTTACGTCTTTTGAATCTACCAGGTTATACTCCCACTGATATCCTTCCAGGATATTTGCCTGCCCTTTGTTTGTATAATAAGTATTAATGGCACTGGTGATTCTCTGGCCTACCCTTCTTACCATTTCTGCATCTTTGCTGCCGGTAGCGCCTACTACTTTATTTTGGGTAAGGAATGTGCGATATTCGGTAGCAGCCATCTGCTGTATTTCAGATTCAGGAAAGAGAGAGAGTTGGTTTCTTCCGGTAACCGCGTTGCGCGAACAGGAATATAGTGACACAGACAAACAAGCCAACAAAATAATTTTTTTCATAGTTACTACCTTTTTTTTCCAGATTAAAAACAATGATTATATCAAGTATTAGATGCAAAACAGGAAGGTCTGGTTGTCATGGCTGAGGAGCCTTACACGAGCGGAAGATTTGAAGAAGCCAGGTAACAATTACTTACCCGGACCATCATGCCTGCGTGTTTTTCGCCGGTCCCGGTGTTTTAAGATAGACACTTTGCTTTCGTTGCCCCTAAGCATTCTGCCAATATTCTTCTGATGCGTCAATACAACCATTAAAGCAACAGCTATTGCGAATCCCCGGTAGAGTATTTCTTTTTCGTTAAAAATAAATAAAATGAAAACTGCAAAAGCTACACTTGCCAGAATGGAACTCAGGGACACAAATCTGGTAAGAAATAAAACCATCAGGAAAACGCCTATGCAGTATAAAGCAACAAGCGGCTGAATCGCCAACACCATACCGAATAAGGTGGCTACTCCTTTCCCTCCCCGGAAATCGGCCCAAACGGGGAAAATATGGCCAACGACGGCTGCAAGTCCCAAACCAACCATAAAGTTGGTTCTGTCCCATTCATCCTGCATGTAATAAGGAATCAATAGGTATAAACTTGTAGCGATAACGCCTTTCAGTATATCGATGACCATTACGAATGTTCCCATCTTTGCGCCCAATACCCGGTAGGTATTGGAAGCGCCCGCATTTCCACTGCCATATTCACGAATATCTATACCATAAAGATATTTGCTAACCCAAACAGATGTAGGAACCGAGCCAATAAGGTATGCTGATAAAATAAGTAAAACTTCTTTCATCTGGTTATTGGTTGAATGCAATTAGCATAAAAATACTATAATCCAAGCACAACATTCTATTTATATTGGCTAGCTAAGTGAATACATATCCAACTATTTCTTTCGAAAACGCGTTTCAATACCAGGCTTTTAAGCAGAGCCAATTTTTCAATATCCTCAAGATCATCAGCCAGCAAGCCACTTAATAAAAGAACGCCTCCGGGCAAAAGATGCTCTTTCATAGCATCCAAATGTTGGGTAATTATATTTTTATTAATATTGGCCAATATGATATCTGCTTTACCAACGGCGAACAGTGAATC
>JBBJOD010000130.1:0-10275 GCA_037721715.1 Chitinophagaceae bacterium
CCAGGAAGCCCGCAATGGCAAAGTAGAGAAGTTGCCGGCTATAGTCGGTTTTAAATGCAAAGAATCCCTGCATTAAGTCGTCACCCTCCCTGTAGGTAGCAGCAAAAATGCTAAGTATGCCGATTGCGCTTAATACCACGAATATCCATACCAACAGCCAGTCAATGCCTTTGGAAATAGCAGGGTTATTGTCCATATTAGATTGTAACAGGTTTCACACTTATCTTGAAGCTCTCTTTTGGTTTTATGGCCAGCCTTACGGCGGGCAATGGCGGCTTAGGCTTGGGAACAGTGTCGTTCGCCTTTTTTAAGCCAGCTTTGTTCATATACTTTTTTATTACGCTGGTATCATGTGTAAGTTGGAACCACAAAAATGCGCGTATCGAATCTGTTCGGTATTGTTCTCTTTTCAGGTATCCTGGCATCAGGTTGGCAGCAGCTATCCTTTCTACCTCTTTCAATCGCTCGGTTCTAAGTGTATCATTTAAATATTTCTCCATAACCAGTGATGCCATCGGACCCGCCCAGGTAGCACCAAAACCGGCATTTTCTACTACCACGGCAATCACTATTTTCGGGTTTTCGCGGGGGGCAAAACAAACAAACATGGAATTATCTTTTAGTTGGGTTCTTCTGCCTTCAATCATTCGATAGTTTTCTGCAGTTCCGGTTTTAGCACAGATATTAATGCCCGGTAACCTGGCAATTCTACCCGTACCCTTCTCAACAACATCCTGCATGCCACTTATTACAGTTTCGTAATCGTCGTCAGAGATATGATCTAAAACTTTATGCCTCTTTCGAAACCTGTTCAGCAATGTATCCTGCTTCGTTTCACCGTCTATCTGACTGATAAAGTGTGGAATATAATAGTATCCTTTGTTAGCAACAATGCTGATTGCATTGGCCATTTGTAGTGGAGTTACCAGCATCTTGTCCTGTCCTATTCCTAAGGTCACCATGGTACAAGAGCTCCAGGAACCCCGGTATTCTTTGTTATATGCCGTTGTGTCTGGAATATTACCCCCATCTTCACTTGGCAGGTCAACGCCTAGTTTGTGACCCAGGCCAAAAGCATTTAAATAATCCTTCCACCTCTGCAGTCCTATCCTTGAATCACTGTATTTAGGGTTGTCGACAGTAAGGCGAAAAACGTTTGAAAAAAATGAATTGCATGACCATGCGATCGCTAAACGCAGATCGGCTGCGTGCCCGGTCCAGTGCTCCGTACATCTTACAGGCCTGCGGCATCCGTGATAGGCTCCGGAACATCCTATTCCGCTTGAGGGTGTAATAACGCCTTCATCCAGGCCTATCAAAGCGCCAAGTGGCTTGTAGGTAGAACCAGCGGGGTACTGCCCCTTAATAGCACGGTTCATTAAAGGACTACTAACATCAAGCAGCAGGTGACTGATGTTTTTTTGTTTTTCTGAACCTGTCAGGTTATTGGGATCGAAATTTGGACCGGACGCCATAGCAATGATACCGCCGCTTTTGGGCTCAATGGCAACAATGGCACCTACCTTATTACTTAAAAGTCTTTCTGCCAGTTTTTGTACTTCAATGTCAATATAACTGCGCATGTCGCGGCCGGCGACGGCTATCGTATCAAATTCACCTTTTCTCCATGATCCCTGAATGCGGTTTTTGTTGTCTTTTATTAAAAATTGCATTCCACGCTTACCCATTAACACCGGTTCATAAGCCAGTTCAAGTCCCGACCTTCCTAAATAATCGCCCATTTGGTAGGCGCCCTTGAATCTTCTAATCACTCCAGAATCCGCCTCGGCAACATAACCCATAATATGAGCAGCGGCATGGAAAGGGTAAATCCTTACCGGGCGCTCAACCAGCGTGAAACCGGGATACTTGTAAATATTCTCCTCTAATTTTGCCTGCATATGCGGAGGTAATAAATCTTCAAATACAGTAGGCCGAACAGGGCCGTTTTTAAACCTTGCATCCAGTACCCGTTTTATGAATTCTGTCGTGTCAATTTCAAGCAGTTGACAAAAAGCCAACGTATCGATATTCTTCACCTGCGAAGGTGTAACGGTAAGGTCATACATAATAGTATTATTCAAAATAGCCTTTCCTTTTCGATCAAAGATGATCCCCCTGTTCGGATAGATACGTTTCGGATACACAGCATTGTCCATTGCCAGCTTTTGGTACTTCCCTGAAATTACCTGGAGGTTGAACAGTTGTACCACAATTATTAAAAACACACCGATAAAGATGAGACGGATGATATTACTTCTTGATTGATTAAAAACAGACATTGCCTGGAATACGGTTTATAAATTCTTTGTTATCTTAATGCGACTAAAAATAGTAAGTGAATTGACTAAAGCCAGTCTAAAATTGGTCATCTATTTCATTGGCTGGAAATCCAGTGATGAAATCGTTCTGTGTGTTCATTGGCGAATTACGCAGTATTGGTCCTGAATCTTTCTTTTCTAAAAAACAACAATTCAGTAACAAGTATCAACAACAGGCTGATGCCAGTAGTTGCTGTCACCTTTCCGAGATAATAAAGTAAGCTGCCGAGTTCTAGCCATTCCAAAAAAACAAGGTAACCATGGTGTAATAACGTTAAAACAAGCACATACGTTGCATAGGGCGCCCAACCCATGCTGGTAATAGAGGGAGAAGCATAGTTCTGTTCGGCTCCTTCATGAGAAACAAGCATATTTATCAGAAACGGCCTTATATAGGCGATTAAAACACATGAAGCGGCATGTAGACCAGGTGCGTTTAAGAAGTAATCGAGGGTTAATCCAAACACAAAGGCAATTGACATTAGTAGAAAGCGAGACATCCTGAAAGGGAGCCATAGAACAAAAAGGAAATACAAATAGGGAGTTATAAACCTGTGCAGACTTGGTATTTTGTGTAATACAAAAACCTGTAAAAGTATAAACAACGCAAAACGGATAATATTTTTTACCAGGCTACTCATATTTTTAATTAACGCACGAGTTCAATTTTAGTACGTTCTGCTTTTTGCAGATCGTCAATTACATACACATACTGTATATTATGAAAATTTGTAGCGGTTTTCAACCTGATGACAAAAAAATTGGAACTGTTATCTTTTAAAATGTCCACTACAGTTCCTACCATGATATTGGGAGGATAGATGGAAGAAAGTTCACTTGTCAGTACTGTGTCGCCTTTACTGAGCGATGTGCTTTTAGGAATGTCTTTCATCTGCACGTAAACCTGGCTTTTTCCATCCCATTCTATGGTTCCGTTATCACCGCTTTTCTTTAGCTTGGCCTTTACCTTGAATTGTTGGCTGAGCATACTCATTACCACTGCAAAATTTTCGCTGGCGTCTACTACTCTACCTACAATTCCCTGCGGGCCTACCACACCCATGTCTTTATAAACTCCTTGTGCCGTGCCCCGGTGAATAGTAAGGTAATTAGTCTGGTTACTAACAAAGCTTCCCACTACTCGTGAGTCATAATAAACATATTTCTGAAACTTCAACAGTGAATCTACGCGGATTGAATCGACAATAATTCTGCGAGAGGTGTCTGCAGATTCGTAGTTAGACTTCAGCAAACTACGAAGGTGTACGTTTTCCTTCACGAGTGCCTCGTTGGTTTTCTTTAATTTGAAGTAATATTCAATGTTGTTGTACTTTTCATTAATTCTCCCGGTGATCTCTCCTGCAACGCCACTAAAAACTGCTTCGTGAAATCTGTTATATTGAAACAGGAAGGTAAGTGCCGTTATCTGCAACAACAGGAAAAATAGGAAATTGAAATATCTCTTAATAAAGAGAAAGACATTATACATAAATCCTGTCTCTACTTCCGGCCAGGCGGCCACAAAGTAGTATTTTGAAAGTGATTAAATTTGAAAGATCAATGGCTTCCTGCAATTAAAGTATTGAATTTCGGTATAAAGATACATCAACTTATTAAGGCCTTCCTTGTGCGAAACAGGATTGCTACTAACAGTTATCTCATTACAAAGGGATAACGATCATAGTGCTTCAATGCCAGTCCGGTACCGCGTACTACGCTTTTTAACGGATCGTCTGCTATATGAACCGGTAATTTTATTTTTTGGGCGAGGCGCTGGTCAAGCCCTCTCAGCAAAGCACCTCCACCAGTAAGGTATAGCCCGCGGCGGTAAATATCTGAGGCCAGTTCAGGTGGAGTTGTTTCCAAAGCTTTTAAAATAGCTTCTTCGATCTTAAATATCGATTTGTCTAACGCTTCAGCTATCTCCTGGTAGCTTACAAATATCTGCTTGGGGATACCTGTCACAAGGTCTCTTCCGTTAACCGGAAGATCGTCCGGGGGATTTTCAAGGTCTTTCATAGCAGCACCAATCTGTATCTTTATCTGCTCGGCAGTTCTTTCTCCGATAAGAAGGCTATGATATCTTCTAAGGGCCTCCATAATATCTGCTGTAAATTCATCACCGGCAATACGGATTGACTGGTCGCATACAATACCTGCCAGGGCAATTACCGTAATTCCGGTTGTTCCACCTCCGATATCAATGATCATATTACCCACCGGTTCTTCCACATCAATACCAATTCCCAAAGCAGCGGCCATCGGCTCATGAATAAGATAAACTTCTTTTGCTCCGGCCTGCTCAGCACTGTCCCTTACCGCTCGTTTCTCCACTTCGGTTATAGAAGAGGGAATACATATCATCATTCTCCAACTTGGTGGAAAAAGTGGCTTTTTGGGATAGATCATTTTTATCATCTCCCTGATCATTAATTCGGCGGCATTAAAATCTGCTATCACACCATCTTTTAAAGGACGCACGGTACGAATACTTTCATGCGTTTTTTCGTGCATCATCAATGCTCTTTTTCCAACGGCTAATACAGTTTTTGGGTTATTACGGTCTAATGCAACAATTGAGGGCTCATTTACCACAATCTCATCATTATGAATGATCAGGGTGTTTGCAGTACCCAGATCCATCGCTATTTCTTGAGTAAAAAAATTAAAAAGGCCCATTATCGAGAATCGGATTTATGTAGTAGTTATAATGCCTGCAAAATTGATGCAAATAATTCGAATTAACAAAGGCAATGCATTGATTTGAAATGTTTTTTTGCACGTGTTGTTAAGAGTTCAGACAGGCATTGGCTGTTTGGCGACAATGTAAGCTTTAAGGCAGGATCGGCGTATATCGGCGAAGAATAAAACGCTTGCTGAAGCTGGAATTAACATTTCATTATCGTTACCGGTTTCATGTACCTGGTCCCAAAAAAAGATAGGCGGCCCGTAATTATCACTTATGCCTATCCGTTATACCAGCCGCCCGCATGTGATCCGATCGCAAAAATGTAAAAAGTCCTGTTACAATACTGTTTATAAGTTTAAGAGAGCAACGCCACCTTATCGGCGGCAACAGTTAAGCAGATAACAGGTAGTAAATAGCGATTTTAAATCTTCTTATTTTGCGAAACTTGTTCAACGGTGAACTACTATTATCAAATAAATTCGTAACCGATGTCGCTGCGAAAGTAGATATCAGGGAAATAAATAGAATTCAGAACTTCTTTGGACTGAAGTACCGCTTCGGCAATGGAATGTCCATAAGAAGTCACACACAAAACTCTTCCTCCGTTTGTCAGTACTTTTCCAGCTGCTTTGCTGGTAGCCGCATGAAATACAAGGCTGGTATTGCTTATCCCGACTTTTAATCCTTCTATTTCATATCCCTTTGTGAAATCACCCGGGTAGCCGCCACTTACGGCCACCACCGTACATGCGGCCAATTCTTCTGTTTCTATTTGTGCCTCATCTAGTTTTTGTTGCACCGTTGCCAGGTATAATTCAACAAGATCATTTTTCATCCTGGGTATCACCACTTCCGCTTCCGGATCGCCAAGGCGGCAATTGTATTCAATAAGAAATGGATCTTCTCCAACCTTGATTACTCCAAAAAAAATAATTCCCTGGTAAAATATGTTATCTTTTTCAAGCCCCTCAATTGTTGGGCGGATAATTCTCTCTTCCACTTTCTGCATAAATTCTTCAGTAGCAAAAGGAACCGGGCTTACAGCACCCATGCCGCCTGTATTCAAGCCGGTATCGCCTACTCCGGCCCTCTTATAGTCTTTTGCTTCCGGAAGAATAACATAATTTTTTCCATCCGTTAATACAAAAACACTCAGTTCGATACCGCTTAAAAATTCTTCTACTACTACTTTTCTACCCGCTTCGCCGAATTTGCTTTTCTGAATCATCAGTTCAAATTCTGCCATGGCTTCCACATGGTTCATGCAGATTAATACGCCTTTTCCTCCTGCCAGTCCGTCTGCTTTCAACACGATCGGCAGCTTTTGTTGCTGCATATACTGAATGCCTTCCTGGTAATTTTCATTGTCAAATTCGCCGTATGCCGCCGTTGGAATATCAAATCTTTTCATAAAAGCTTTTGCAAACGATTTGCTTCCTTCCAGCTGTGCGCCTGCTTTAGAAGGCCCGATCACTGCAATATCACGACCCCTGACCGCCGACTGAAAAAAATCAACAATGCCGTTCACCAGCGGTTCTTCCGGACCAACAATTACCATGGCAACTTTCTCTTCAAGGCAGAATGCATGAATGGCTTCAAAATCACTTAGCTTCAGATCTACATTAGCTCCATACTGCAAAGTGCCGGCGTTTCCCGGAGCGATAAACAATTCAGAACATAATTCACTTTGTGATAACTTCCAGGCCAGGGCATGTTCACGACCACCTGAACCTAGCAACAAAATTCTCATACTATATTTTTATGTATTTGCCTTGAAAGGATTCATGCGAATTAAAGATTAATTTATCAAAACAAGGAAATAAATTCTACCATGCCGAAGTCGAGACGGTCAAAGCCTTATTTTATGGTATTTAAATAATGCTTATAAAATATCACTATTTTGAGTCGTCATTTCAAGCATCTATCAAAAACACATTTATGGCCGAGCTAGCTATCGAAAAGAAAGGGCATCCAAGAGGTTTATATGTTCTTTTTGCAACGGAGATGTGGGAGCGGTTTAATTACTATGGCATGCGTGCCATCCTCATTTATTTTATGACCGATGCCCTGCTGCTAAACAAGCCATTCGCTTCAATATTATATGGCGGCTATACTGGCCTCATTTATCTGACCCCCCTTGTGGGAGGATTTATCGCTGATAGGTATTGGGGAAACAGGCAATCGATCATAACAGGAGGCTTAATCATGGCTCTTGCAGAATTTATCCTTTTTGCTTGTTCATCTCTTTATAAAACCGCCCCGGAAACTTCATCTTTTTTATTTTACACAGGCCTGGGTGTAATGATCATCGGAAATGGTTTTTTCAAACCAAATATTTCATCCATGGTCGGCCAATTGTATCCGGCCAGGGACAAACGCCTCGATGCAGCCTATACTATTTTTTACATGGGTATAAATGTGGGAGGGATGCTCGGGCCCTTCGTTTGCGGCCTGGTAGGCAATACGGGTAATCCAGATGATTTCAAATGGGCCTTTCTTACGGGGGGTATCGGGATGATACTAAGCGTTATTACTTTTAACTATTACAAAAATAAATATGTTATTAGCTACGATGGCAAACCGGTGGGCGCTGTTCCCAAAGAAATGGCTACTTCCACACACTTTCTAAAGAAAACTGCATCCATCCAGGTAATACTCAGCCTGGCTGCATTTGCCGCAATTGCAATGGGCTTGCTATACATACATGGTCAGAAAATTTTCGACATATCTTACCTTTTGCTGGCAGCTTTACTAGTGATCTTATACATAATTTTTTCAGACAAATCGCTTACAAAGATTGAAAAGCAGCGAATCATTGTCATTTTCGTAGTATCCTTTTTCGTCATATTCTTTTGGAGCGCTTTTGAACAAGCAGGCGCCTCGCTCTCTTTCTTTGCTGCTGAGCAAACACAGTTACATATTGATTCGCTTGATTTTAATGTTCCCCCATCCTGGTTCCAATCTTTAAATTCAACGTTTGTCGTTCTCTTTGCCCCGGTATTTGCGTGGATATGGATAAAACTCGGTAAACGGAACCTGGAACCCAGCTCACCAACAAAAATGGCGTTTGGGTTACTCCTGCTTGCATTAGGGTACTTATGGATATCTTACGGAGTAAAGGACTTGCAACCAGGTGTAAAGGTGAGCATGATCTGGCTTACTGGTATGTATGCATTGCATACCTGGGGTGAATTATGCCTGTCGCCCATTGGCCTTTCCTTAGTGAACAAGCTGGCACCTCTAAGATTTGCATCGCTTTTAATGGCAGTCTGGTTTATGGCCAACGCAGCTGCCAACGTCCTGGCTGGAAAGCTAAGCGCATTGTACCCGCCAGGAATTGCAGAAGTAAAAAAGGCGGCAGAATCCGGCATAGACCTTCAAAAAATTCTACATAACAGGTCTGCTGCCAGTGCTTTGGATATTTCAAAATTGAATGAACTGGAAATTCCTTACGAATTCAAATCCTTCCTGGGATTTGATCTCAATAATTTATACGATTTCTTTATGCTATTTGTCGTGATGGCAGGAGTGGCATCTTTTATCTTGTTCTTTTTAACAAAATGGTTACAAAGAATGATGCACGAAACGGATCATTAAAGTAATCGGCCTGCCTAATTATTCTTGAATGGTACCACCATTTCAAAAGCAGGGATATTTACTTCAAACGTCTTTTTATTCGCTATATTTTCCATAAGATAGGTGCCATGCATTTTCCCCATTTCTGTACGAAGGTTACAGCCACTAACGTACTGATATTTTTCACCAGGATTCAAAATAGGTTGAACGCCTACTACACCTTCCCCTTCTACCTCACGGTTTTGACCATTGCTGTCAAATATATACCAATGCCGCCGATGTAATTTAACCGGGAAGCTGTTCCTGTTTTCGATGGTTATGCGGTAGGCAAACATGAATTCACCGGATAAAGGGTTGGAATAATCAGGCTGGTAAAACGTTTCTACATTAACCTCGATACCTTCTGAAATTTTTGATGCCATGTTATTTGAATTAATCGAAACTAAACCTGTCGTTTGTTGAATCTACAGGTACAAATCCGTTTATACTGAAATAAAATAACTTACTCTTATGTAATTTACAAAAAAGAGCACCGTAGCCGTCATTTGTCAAAGTTTTAAGGCAAATACAGTATTTTCAATCCTACATTTGCCCTGATTGCAAACCATCTGACAAGTAACAAGCACTTGCATATTTTAATATTCAAAAATCGTGCTGCCTACCTAATGATATACGAAAAATAATAAAAAACGGCTGTCTCAATTAAAAAATTTAACACATGAAAATCGCAGTCGCCAAAGGAGATGGGATTGGCCCGGAAATTATGCAGGCGGTACTTCAAATTTTTGAAGCCAATAATGCACCTCTTGAATATGAATATGTAGACATGGGCAAATGGGTTTTTGATAAAGGTTTTTCAAACGGAATGACACCGGAGGCGAAACTTGCTATTGAAACACTCGGTATCTTATTCAAGGGGCCTATGGAAACTCCCAAGGGCAAAGGAGTCAAAAGTATTAATGTCACTGCACGTAAAACATGGAATACTTACGCAAATAAGAGAGTATTCCAGACCCTGCATGGCGTGGATACTGTGTTCTCAAGGGCAGGTATCCCGATTGATATCACCATCGTACGTGAGAATATTGAAGATACCTACGGTGGCATAGAGCACATGCTTACTCACGATGTAGCACTAAGCCGGCGTTTTATCACGCGACCGGGGAGCCTCCAGTTGATCAAATATGCCTTTGAAATGGCCAAGAAGAAAGGTACCAGGCGAATTACCTGCATCCATAAGGCCAACATCATGAAATTGACCGACGGATTATTTCTTGAATGCTTCCAGGAGGTGGCGAAAGAATATCCTGAATTAAAAGCCGATGATATAATTGTTGATGACCTGGCCATGAAACTGGTAGTACGTCCAAATGAATTTGATGTGCTCGTTTTAACCAACTTACAGGGAGATATCATATCAGACCTTTGCGCGGGGCTCGTGGGCGGACTTGGATTTGCACCAAGTGCAAATATCGGTGATCATATTTCGATCTTCGAAGCAGTTCACGGTACGGCACCTGATATTGCCGGTAAAAATATCGCTAATCCAACTGCCCTTTTATTAAGCGGCATAGCAATGTTGCGACACCTGGGTTATATGCAAAACGCTGCAGTAATAGAAAATGCTTTATTATATACCCTTGAAAGTGGCGTGCATACCGGCGATTTCGGTGATAAAAAAACTACCTC
>JBBJOD010000610.1:0-2654 GCA_037721715.1 Chitinophagaceae bacterium
GGCAACACTGGATACCCGGGATATTGAAACGGTCGACGTATTGAAAGACGCGTCTGCTGCTGCCATCTATGGCTCAAGAGCTACCAACGGAGTAGTGATGATCACAACGAAAAAAGGCAGAAGAGACGGTAAAATTCGTGTGAGCGTAGATTCTTATTTTGGTACCCAGGAAGTAACGAAAAGGCTTAGTTTGTTGGATACCGAAGGCTTCAAACAATATGCCATCGCTTACAGGGGAAGCCAGGTATCGCGCCTGACCGCTCCCGATATTAATCAACCAATATATGCCGGTGCTACCCAAACCTATGGCCAAACCAACACCGACTGGCAGGATGCTTATTTTAAGAAAGGGGCTATGACGCAACAAAACATAGGCCTGAGTGGTGGAAATGGAATATCGCGTTTTTATGCTTCCGCCGGTTATATGAACCAGGAGGGTACTTCTCCAAGTGTTGCTTACCGTCGTTACAATTTTCGCATCAATTCCGATCATGTCATTGGCAAAGTGTTCACATTTGGTGAGAATTTATATGCAGCTTATACTGACCAGGCGTATGATAACAACGAAACAGGTGCAAGGTCAAATCTGGTTAACGTGATTAGAATGATGCCTCATATTCCAGTGTTAGACCCAACTTCTAACGGGGGCTACCGGGGTGTAGACGCTACAAAAGACGGCGGTGACCCAACCAATCCGGTAGAAGATGCAGCCTTGAAAAATCCGGGAAACAGGAAAACGGCAAAAATTCTGGGTACTGCATACCTGGAGGCAAACCTCACCAGCTGGCTGAAACTTCGGTCGACATTTGGTGTAGATTATGTGAATGGATTAACTTACCGGTTTGCACCGATATTTAATGACAATGGCTCAATTGCAGGCTCAAGTGCCACGCAGGCGACAATAACAAATAACCGAAACGTCTCCACTGTTTTGTTGTTTACTGAACAAGTTTCATTCGACCAGACTTTCGGCAATCATCATTTGAATGCGGTGGCGGTCTATGAGCAGCAGGGCCAGAAAACGCTGCAGGAAAACCAAAGCGGTAACCAGTCATCCAATGCCCTGAGGACTTTAAACAATGCCACCAATGTATCTGCCCAGACACTGGTGGGAGAAAATACTTTAATCTCCTACCTGGGTCGTATAAATTATGATTTCAATGGCAAATATCTGCTGAGTGCAGCGGTTCGCCGTGACGGCCTTTCTGTTTGGGCGCCTGGAAAAAAATGGGCTACATTTCCTTCCGGTTCTATAGGTTGGAGAATTGACCAGGAAGAGTTTATGAAAAACCAGACGAAAATATCAGAACTAAAAGTAAGAGCTGGTTATGGACTCACTGGTCTCAACGGCACCGTATTAGGTAATACACCCTGGCTGGTAAGCGTAAATTCAAACAGTGCGTATTACCCTTTTAATAATTCCCTTACTGGGGGCCCTTCCTCTTCTATTCAAAGGTTGGGAAACAAGGATTTGGAGTGGGAAAAGACAAAGCAGTTGAATATCGGGCTAGACCTGGGATTGTTTAACAACAAGGTTACCTTATCTGCAGAATATTACGAGCGCAAAACCGATAACCTGATTCTAAGCGTACCTCTTCCGCCATCATTTGGTTTTATTACCAGTACGGTGTCTCAAAACGTAGGGTCAATGAATAATAATGGCTTTGAAGCACAACTTGGTTACAACGATGGAAACGGGGCCCTTAAGTGGAATGCGAGTGCCAATGTGAGCTTTAATACAAACAAAGTAACCAGGCTCGCCGAAGGCGTTACTAATATTGAAGCGGGTGGTAATGCGGACTTTGGCACTTATAACATTACAAATACAGCAGTTGGGCAGCCCATTCAGTCTTTTTATGGTTGGGTGGTAGAAGGTATTTTCCAGGATGCTGCAGAAATTGCCGGCCATGCTAAACAAACTGCCGGCACTGGCCCGGGCGACATAAAATTCCAGAACACCAATAAAGATGCTGTTATTGATCTCAAAGATCGCCAGTTTCTGGGCAGTTTTATTCCTAAAATGACCTATGCCATAAACGGCGGTGTCGGTTACAGGAATTTTGATGTATCTGTTTTTTTCCAGGGTGTGCAAGGCAACAAAATCTACAACGCCACCCGCGTTATAACTGAAGGAATGATCCGGTTCTTTAATGCAGGAACGCAGGTATTAAACGCATGGACACCTTCCAATAAAAATACTACCATACCGCGGGCTGTTTCTTCTGATCCAAATCAGAATGCCCGTCCGTCTACCCGTTTTTTAGAAGATGGTTCTTACCTCCGCTTGAAAAATCTGATGTTGGGTTACAACCTGGCGGAAGCACCTTTAGTATCCCTGACCAAAGGAGCTATAAAAAACTTTCGTATTTATGTTTCTGCACAAAATATTCTAACGTTTACAAAATATACCGGCTATGATCCCGAAGTAGGTAACAGAACACCTGGTTCATCATTAACCAATGGAATCGATTTCGCTGTTTATCCACAGCCGAAGTCGTTTCAAATCGGTCTTCAGGCAAGTTTTTAATAATAAAAATTAAGGCAACTTTCGTAAATTAAATTATTATGAAGCGAAATATTAATATACTGATTTTGGCATTTATCCTGGTTTTTTCCGGATTCATTGCCTGCAATGAAAAATTGAACGTTTTAGA
>JBBJOD010000131.1:0-10190 GCA_037721715.1 Chitinophagaceae bacterium
GCTTAAGCAAGCCTTAACTGGCAAAGGCTACAGCTGATTTCACCAACATTTTCAGTAATATGTCCAGTTCTTTAAAGCCCTGAATGAAGGCCGATACCTGTAAATCCAAGAGATCTTTCCACCCGATAGTAATGTGTAATGACCCATCATTTATTTTAATGGATGTTTGCAATGAACATAACCAGAAAGATCAAAGTATTGGAACCATAGACTAACCTTTAGGTCCAGGAGATTCGCTAGCAACAAAAATATTCTGTAATGTACTGTATGATCAATTACTTACATTTCCAGCGGAGAGTGAGGAACTGGTAACCTTACTCTAAACGCTTTAATATCAGTAGTTTGAAAGTGAGGCATTTCATGACTCACCGAATTACTCACCACTTTAAAGAACTGCAAATAGCGCACAATGTACTTATGTTCATTGATTGTTACGAAAAGTTACCTAAAATTTGTCCTTTTTTCTATAAGCATTGATTGTTTTACAATAGCCGCATTTTTGCAATATTTTCCCAAGTAGAGAAACTATTGAACTTCATCTCCTCACCTTAATTGCAACTCTCTTATAACATCAAAAAAGACTTTATGCCTTAGAATAAGCACGGATTTGCCTTTGCAGTTTGATGTCCTCCTTGTATATCAGGGGTTCAGGTTAGGAACGCTGAAAGCGTATTGGGCTTCGTATAAGCTGCGGATTCATACTTCCCGGGCTACTATACAAGAGGATACTCACAACTGGCATTAATTGAATGTGTTTTAATTAAGGTAACCCCATTTCAAACAGATTGGCTTTATTATTCATAAAACTATACTCAAAAATAATTGATTGCTGCTTTTAAAATAATCATGATAATTTGCTGTGTGATGTAATTATTAACTTTAACAATAATTTAATCCTTATTTTTATTAACCAAAAATTTGCTATGGAAAATTGCTTGTTTGCCGAAACGACCATTTCTTTTACGAGGTTTACCTCCGGCTTTTACCGTCGAAAACCTGTATTTCTTTTAATAATTTTCTTCAGCTTTATCTCAACCGTAGTATTATCACAACAAATTATCACTGGTAGGGTTACTACACTTGACAGTGCACTTGATGGGGCTACGGTACAGGTAAAAGGTACCAGCATAGCAACGCAAACAAAAACCAATGGAAGCTTCGAAATCAGCGCTCCGCTAAATGCTACGCTTATCATCAGCTCGGTTGGCTATACCAGCCAGGAAATAAAAGTAGGCAACCGCTCAAGTATCAATATTCAATTACAATCTGTGAACCAGCAGATGGGGGAAGTAGTTGTGGTAGGATATGGTTCACAAAAAAGGGCGAATCTTACCGGGGCCATTACATCCATTAACAGCAAGAAGATCGCTAAAATTTCCACTGCTAATATAGTCACCGGACTTGCCGGGCAGCTTCCCGGTTTGAGGGTAACGCAAAGAAATAGTGAACCCGGTTCTTTTGGTACATCTTTCGATATCCGGGGTTTTGGCAATCCCCTTATCGTTATCGATGGAATCGTGATGGACGCGAGCAATTTCAGCCGTCTTAATCCGAATGATATTGAAGGAATTACGGTATTAAAAGACGCTTCTGCCGCGGTATATGGAATAAAAGCAGCTAATGGAGTAATATTAGTTACCACTAAAAAAGGCGAAACCGGTCCACCTAAAATTACCTATTCATCTTACTACGAAATTAATAAGATCACAAATACTCCTGATGTAGCCAATGCGTACAGCTATGCATTGATCGCCACAGAAAATGATATAAACGGAGGCAATAAACCCACATTCTCACCGGAAGATCTGCAAAAATTTAAGGATGGTACCTACCCCAGTACCGATTGGCGGGGTTTGGTATTACGCGATTATTCCACCCAGGTAAATCATAACATAAATGTGTCCGGAGGAAGCGACAGGATTAAATACTTTACATCAATTGGGTTTCTGGATGAAAAAGGGCTTTGGAAAAGTGGTGATCTCTATTATAAGAAGTACACCGTTAGGTCAAGCGTAACAGGTAAAATATCGGATAATCTGCAGGCAGAATTAAGTTTGGATGGCCTGCTCGATCAAAAGACGGAACCAAGCCAGTCTACCTCAAACACTTTCAGATCTTTATATTGGATCATACCAACTATTCCTGTATTCGCTAACAACAATACTCAATATCCCAGCGATTTACCCGATGGTTTACATCCCCTCGGAAATACATTTGCAAATTATGGCGGGTATACAAAAAACCGGAATAAAACCTTCCAGGGAACATTTTCATTAAATTATAAAGTACCGGTAATTGACGGATTAAGTGCCAGGTTCGTGTTTGGATATTATAACCAGGACAGATTGCGCAAAGACTGGAGAAAGAAGTTTATGATGTATACTTATGACAAACCGAGCAATAATTACCTAAATACAAATACCAAGAACAGTCCTTCGAGCCTGACGGCAGATTATTTTACGTTCCAAAGAACCACGGTGCTGGGACAGCTAAACTATGATAAAGTTTTCCGGAACAAGCACTCCATCAAAGCGTCTGCGATTTTTGAAGAAAGACATGAGTTAAGCGACAATGTGAACGCCAAAAAAGAGTTTGCTGTTGACCTGGACCAGTTCTTTGCCGGGGTTTCTCAAAACGCGCAGGTTAATTCAAGCTATGCTCAAAACGCACAGGTTAATGTAAATTCGAGCAATATTTTCGAAAATAATAATCAAAATATCATCGGAAGGCTCAACTACGATTATTCAGCAAAGTATCTGTTTGAAATTGGCTTTAATTATAGCGGCTCATCCAGATTTCCAAAAGGTCGCAGATGGGGCTATTTCCCATTTGCCTCGGCAGGATGGAGACTATCCGAAGAAAATTTCTTTAAGAATACATTGCCAATCATCAAGAACCTGAAGCTAAGGGGATCATGGGGTAAAATGGGTGATGACGGCGCTGCTTCATTCCAGTTTCTGGAAGGTTACAACTACCCGAGCGGATATTCAATTTTTGACGATCAATCCGTAAGAGGCCTTGTATCACGGGGGATAGCCAATCCCAATATTACCTGGTTTACCGTTACTTCAAAGAACATCGGAGTAGACCTTGATCTTGCAAACGGATTAATAAACATGCAGTTTGATGTGTTTCAGCGCGACAGGTCGGGATTATTAGCTTCCCGACTTTTAACGATTCCAGGAACGGTTGGCGCCAATTTGCCACAGGAGAACCTCAATAAAGATATGAGAAGAGGATTTGAATTGGTTTTGGGACATTCGAAAAGAAGCGGTGATTTCTTATATGACATCACCGGGAATTTCACGTACACCCGCGGACAGGCAACGTATATAGAAAGAGCGCCGGACGCAAATTCATATCTTAACTGGAGAAACAATACCACCAACCGTTTTGGTAATATCAGGTGGGGATTTAAACAGGCCAGCCGGTTCCAAACCGAAGAAGAAATCTATCTTTCTCCACTCCAGGATAATCAGGGAAACAAAACAGTAAGAGTCGGTGATTTTAAAATGGAAGATGTCAATAAAGACGGCACCATCAACGAGCAGGATATGGTTCCAATTGGCAGGGGTTCCATACCTGATATCAATTTCGGTCTAAACGGATCATTTAATTACAAGAGTTTTGATATGAACGTGCTATTCCAGGGAGCCGCAAATTACAATTACAGCTATGATGAATTCCTGCAAAGACCGCTAATTTTTGGCCGTAGTGCCATGATGATGTTTACAGACAGATGGCATCATGAAGACCTCTATGATGTAAACAGCCCCTGGATTCCCGGAAGATATCCCAGTACCGGGTATTCTCCTACCATTCCGGGAGGCGCATATAATACAACTTTCTGGATACCGGATGCTTCCTACATTCGCCTTAAAAGCCTTGAATTCGGGTACACGATAAATAAATCACTGATTTCCCGCATAGGAATAAAAAACTGCAGGTTTTATGTAAGTGGATTCAACCTGGCAACCTGGACAAAATTACAATATGTTGATCCGGAAAAGGACGGTCCATACCTGTATCCTATTACCAAGAATTATAACTTCGGTTTAAACATTACGCTATAAATCAATCTGGTTATGAAAGTTAAAATATACTTCCTTTTAGCGGCCCTTTGGATTAGTTGCTTTATTGCCTGTAAGAAGGACAGACTCGACATTCTGCCGATTGACAATTTTACTGCAGACCAGGTGTTCAGTAGTGAAGCGCTGTTGACTGCTTATATGGCAAGCTTGTATAATGCATTGCCGATGGAAGACCTGAACACCTATGGTAACGGCGCGCTAGCTAATAACACCGATGAGGCCATTACCGCTTTTCAGGATCAGCAAAACAACATTGGTGATGGTACATGGACTCAATACTGGGGATATAATAATATCAGGAACGTCAACGAGTTTATTGCAAAACTACCGGCCGCAAAAGCAAATGAAAATTTAATAAAGACTTTATCGGGAGAAGCGAAATTCATAAGGGCTTTCCATTATTTCGCCATGGTGAAACGTTACGGAGGGGTACCCATTATTACCAAAGTGCAACAATACGACGGAAATAATATTGGCGAACTTCAGGCTGCGCGAAATACAGAAAAAGAAGTGTACGATTTTATTGCCACAGATCTTGACGAAGCTGCTGCCGCGCTGCCGGAAACAAACGCTAAAGGCCGGGTAACAAAAAATGCAGCACTGGCTTTGAAATCGCGGGCAATGCTGTATGCTGCCTCCTCTGCCAAGTACGGTTCTGTTTTATTAAACGGAATTCTCGGAATTCCGGCCACAGAAGCAGGTAAGTACTGGAAGGCTTCCTTTGATGCTGCCAGTGCAATTATTAACTCTGGAGGGCATTCTCTGTATCAGAAAAATCCCAGTAAAGAAGCTAATTTTCAACAACTTTTCCTTGATAAGGGAAAAGATAATCCTGAAGTAATATTTGCCAAGTATTACTTGTTTCCCGATAAAACACATAGCTATGATACCCGCTACCTTCCTTTTGCTATAAGAGGCCCAAGTGGATATAGCTCAAGGATGTGCCCTACCCTGGATTTGGTAGAACAATACGAATACATTGATGGTTCCCCGGGTAAACTTAAAATCGGAACCCCTTCAAATCCCATATTCTATACCAACCCTACCGATCTGTTCCTTAATAAAGATCCCAGGTTACTCGCATCGGTAATTGTTCCTTTTGCAGCGTTTAAAGGTTCAATTATTGATATCCAGGCGGGTATATATGACCGTGGTATTAAAATTTCGGCAGGTGATTACGGCGCTTTTTACAATACAACCACTCACAAGCTGGATAATATCGGCGGAACCCTGCCTGTTGTAGGAAAGAACGGGTTCGGAGGTACCGAGAAGACCCAAACCGGTTTTTTAGTGCGTAAATATCTCGATCCGGCTCTGCCCCAAGCCCAGGCATATTCAGGCGGATCTTCACAACCCTGGATAGAAATTCGTTATGCTGAAGTGCTTTTAAATTATGCAGAAGCTGCCATTGAGTTACAAAACGTTCCGGAAGCAAAAGCAAAAATCAACATGATCCGTTCAAGAGCAGGAATCGTTTTACTTCAGGATGCCGATATTAATATTGAAAGAGTGCGGAAAGAAAGACTGGTAGAACTGGCTTTTGAAAGCCACAGATGGTGGGATTACCGTAGATGGCGTGTTTCCGACAAACTATTTAACAATACCTGGCCAACTGCTTTAAAACCGTATTATGATGTAGACAAACAAGCGTACAGGTTTGAAAGCACCAATGCCGGCAGATATGCCAGAACATTCAACGTCAGGGTATATTACGAAAGAATCAACCCTGCCGAATTAGCGAAAGATCCGAAGCTTGTTCAAAATCCTAATTACTAAAAGAATCCATATGATTGTCAAAAATATGATCAGCGTATTGAGTTTGATTGTGGTTTTTCAATCTTGTTCGAAGATTGATAATTACAAGGCACCTGATGGAAATATTTACGGAAAGCTTGTAGATAAGATCACCAAGGAAAATATCCAGACAGAGCAACCAAACGGGTATTCTGTAAAGCTTTTTGAAAAGGGTGGTAAAATGAATTCTCCCATTGTGGTTCCGGGTAAGCCTGACGGGACATTTGAAAATGCATTCATATTTCAAAATGAATACATGGTACTGCCAACCGAAGGTGCCTTCTTTCCTGTAGACACTGTAAAAGTGCAGGTAGGCTCACATACCGAAGTGAACTTTGAAGTGATGCCCTTTTTGGCGGTCACAAATGTAACCATAACGCCTTCTGCAGGTAAGGTGACTGCAAATTATACGATTGCACGAAGCCAGGTAGGAGACAAGATTGTGGAAAGGAAGACACTGGTTTCAAGGGTACCGACAGTAAATAATAGTGTAAATGATTTTAGATCGCAAACCGATTTAGCCGGGAAGCCAGATCTTGATATACTAGCCGCTCCGTATTCTGATGTGGTAACCGGATTAAATGCCGGTACGAAGTATTATGTAAGGATTGCTGTACGCACTAACAACGGGCTTAAGAAATACAATTACAGTAAGGTTTTTACTGTTGCTATTCCCTGATATTATTTTTTGCACTTGCAGTTTTAAAATTTATTTTATACTTTATCTTCTATTAATTCATTAAAAACTAACATATGAATAAAGTATTTATCATTTTTTGCTGTTCATTGCTATTGCTCACTGCCTGCGATACATCCACTAAAAATGAAACAGCTGGTACAGGTACCGATTCTTCGGCATTGGCAAACAATTCGGAAGAAAGTAAAGAAGAAAGGAATAAACAAAACGCTATGGAAAGCGTAAGGGCAATTAATAATAACAACCCGGATGAGGCACTTAAAAGCTTTGATGCTGATGCAATAGATTATTTTGATGGAAGCGGTCCTGCAATGAAAGGATTGGATTCTATTAAAGCAGGCGTGAAAATGTGGATGAATAATATGGAAGGTTATAAAGGAGAAAACCTGGAAGCTTTCGATGATGGAAATAAAGTACTTGTTTACGGCGAATGGAGCGGAACTTTTAAAGGCGATTTTATGGGAATGAAAGTAGCCGGAAAAAAATTCAAAGTAAAAGATGTGGACATTTTTAAATTCAACGAACAGGGTAAAATTACAGAGCATAGGTCGGTTCAATCTATGGCTGGATTGATGGCTTCAACGGAGCCGGGTAAAAAATAAAAGACAATATTACTTTTATTAAAGCTACCTGTATTTGCCGGTAGCTTTTTTTACTTGTTTTGGAAGTCCCGTTGGTAGTAACGGGTGATCTTTATCTCCTGAACGTAAATATCCCTGATCTAATTCAAATTATGGTGTAATAATCCGGGTGAGTATGGTGTTTGCTTCAGGAAGCATATTAAAAAATAAATACGCGGGGAAGGCGGAAGTTTAATTTTATCTAATCCAGGTTGCAGACCGATGGCACCTGATTAAGAATATGGGCGACGCGTTAAAAAAGCTGTTAGAAAAAAAACGCCACAAAATTAAAAGTACTGCAAGGCAGACCATCGCGGTATCTTTTGATGATCTTTCTAATAATATCCAAACGGCCAAGGTGACTTCAAAACCGCTTCCCCGGCGGCAATCGCAGATGAATCACATCAAGCAATTGCATAAAGAGGAAGTTTCCATCAGGGGCATAACATAAGCTATCAGATTGGGGCTAACCCGGTCATAACCGACGGTATTTACATACAATCCCCAGTTTACATCTGTAGAGCTAATATTGAAGTAGTTGCAAAAATTTTTCGAATGGCGGTGAATTTTCGCAAGAATGAGAAACCTAAAATATATCAAAAAGTACATAAAAAGGTTGATTTTAACCGTCTTTATTTTTTCTATTTAAGTTTACATTTACATAAGTGATTGCGTTTTTTAAGTCAGCTAAATGAAATCAGAAATCAGTAACCATCAAATTGAATTCTATAACAACAACGGATACGTTATTATAGAAGACTTTCTCAGCCAGCAAGAATTAAAGTATTGGCAGGAAAGTGTAATGCAAGCGGTTGATGAAAGGAAAGGACAGAAGATACCCGGTAAAGCCATTAAAGTAGGTGAAGATGATGGCATTAATAAAGATGCAGATTATTTCAAAAATGTTTTCGACCAGCTCTTAAACCTATGGCAAACCAATGATAAGGTAAAGGAACTTATGTTCGACAAACGGATAGGTAAAATGGCTGCCGATTTATCTGGCGCCGAGGGCATAAGGATCTGGCACGACCAGGCCCTGATCAAGCGCCCTTGGGCAAACCCTACTTCCTGGCATTTAGATACGCCCTTCTGGTCTTTTTCCGACCGCCGGGCATTGTCTATATGGGTGGCCCTTGATGATGTTAGCCTTGAAAATGGCTGCATGTTTTTCATCCCCGGATCACACAAGGAAACAACTTTCGATTCTCCGTTTATAGGAAAGAATATGAATGATATTTTCAATTCATACCCCCAGTTTAAAAGTTCCAAGTCTGTGCCTGCGGTAATAAAAGCAGGGAGCTGTACATTTCATAACGGCTTAACCATCCATGGTGCACATGCTAATATGACGGCAGGGTTTCGGCGGGCAATGACCTGTGCATACATGCCTGATGGAAATATTTTTAATGGCCAGCCAAATATTTTACCCGAGGATTATCTTAACAAATTAAAGATTGGCGA
This sequence comes from Chitinophagaceae bacterium, assembly GCA_037721715.1. Taxonomy (GTDB): domain Bacteria; phylum Bacteroidota; class Bacteroidia; order Chitinophagales; family Chitinophagaceae; genus JADCRZ01. Next base: position 8,664 of record JBBJOD010000131.1, read on the forward strand.
TCCCCTGGATAATGATATTCAGAATCCCCTGATTTATAGTATGAGAGATTAGAGGTGATATCATTAGCGTTTTGATATTAATCTCACATTTCAATTGATTAGGATTTTGTTCTTTGAAATATTGTAATTGAGTTTGCTGAAAGAGTTGATTTATGGGCATTTGTTCAAAAATCGAGATGCTCACTATTTGTAATATTTCGTAAAGGCTTTGCTGGAGCATAAATTTCTTTTTGACAATGGCAACTAAAACGTAAATAGATACCGCAATCCACACTTGTGTTTTAACACCATTTTCTGAATGACCCCAAGATAATTTAATTTTTAAATGCTCCTTTATACATTTACAAAACATTTCAATTTTCCATCGGTGTTTAAAGAGTTGTGCTATTTCAGTTGCTTTAAGATGAAAGTCGTTTGTAAGAAAGATTAAAACCTTTCCGGTTTCTGTTGCCCAGTAAAAAGAAGATAAACATCAATCGATGGTAGTCGCATCTATTGCAAACACATTTCCTTGCAACTATTTTTCTAACTCATCATCACCCAAATCTAATTGATTGGCTTCTTTAATTAATTGCATAGTTAAATCCTTATAGTCGCCCTTATAGCGGTTTGCAAGGGTTTGACATTTTTTGTAGGAAAATAATTCAATAATTTGAGAGAAAATACTTTGACCTTGATTCACAAACAATTGATTATCAATTTATGATAAAAGTCGATCATTGTAAAAAATCAAATTGTTTCCAAGTGAAATTCCTTGCAAACTCCATATTGACAATACTTTCAAAGAACTTTTTATCCCAATATCAAAACGCTAATCATTTGATATGAAATTCCGTTGGACGCCTATTTGTGCAGCTTAGTACAAAGGATGAGTCAAAAACTTTTGGAAGCGAGTGCCATAGAGACGTAATAACATTACCTGATCACAGATAATCCTTAATAAATACAACTATCCATCATGTTCAAAGTAGGCCTGACAAGAGACTTTTTAACCCCGGAAGGGATACTTACCTATGATGATATCGGTTTGAGGATTCTTGAGGAAGCTGATGGCATTACGTATGAATTCATGAAAGAATACCGCTCACCCGTAACAGCAGAAATGATTGCGGATTATGACGTCATCATTTCACTTGCGCCAGCTTATAATTCCGAAAGCTTCAAAGATGTAAACCGGTTGAAAGCAATTTGCCGCTTTGGCGTGGGATATGACATGGTTGACCTGGAAGCTTGCACCAAAGCCAATGTGCTGGTAACCATTACCCAGGGGGCGGTAAATTACTCCGTAGCAGAATCCGTCATTACCTGGATGCTCGCCCTTGCTCACCGCGTGCTGGAAAAAAACCGGCTGGTTCGAAATGGCGGGTGGGCCCGGCGCAGCAATTATTCCGGTTCAGAATTGCGTGGGCGCACGCTGGGGATCATTGGCCTTGGCGGAATTGGTGGAAAACTGGCAGAACTGTTACAGCCTTTCGGCATGAACCAGCCCCTTGCTTTTGATCCTTATGCCGATGAAAACAGGGCGAA
>JBBJOD010000132.1:0-10185 GCA_037721715.1 Chitinophagaceae bacterium
ACCGGGCTTTTCACGAGGTATTTTTGTTCCCATACTTCCATTTGTCCCAACAGTCGTTTTACGTTCTCCCGTATTCTTTGGGCGAGGTCATTTTGTTGTTGTGTTTTCTGCTGTTGCAGGTCGGTGATGGTTTTTTGATATTCCGTTTGCTGCAATTTGTTCTCAAGTATTACTGAGCGGGTAGCATCTGCGTTCATCTGCCTGTTGATCAATTCTTTCCTGCTGTTATCGAATTCAAGCGGGGCAATTACTTTTTCTTTTACAAGTGAAGAGTCTGCCAAATATTTATTTTTTTCCAGTACCAGTTGCTGGTTCAGTAATACATCGCGTTGTTGCAGCTCTTTATTCAACTGCGACTGGTAACCGACTTGTGATTGCAACTGGCCCAGCTTGCGGCTGAAGAAATCACGCTCCATAAAAAATTGATACTGGCTGATCGACTGGTAAAGGTCGGTATAGGCTCCCTGTAGTTCACCTGACTGCATATGCTGACCGATCGAAATTGTTTTCAGGGTTCTATCAAGCGATGAGCTGGTATCAAGCGCAGCCAATGCCTGTTTTAAATTGACCATATCGTGGTAATTTGCCGGGTTTTCCATCAAACAAATATTTTCATTCTTTTTTACCGCCTGGTTATTGTTGATAAAGATGCGCTGGATCTTTCCACTCGATGGAGATACTATCTTAACCGGTGGATCAGATGAACTGATGGTTACAGAAGTTGCTAAAGTATCGGGGTAATGAATAAAATAGGCACCCACAAAAACTAAGGTGATGACCATCCAAAGAACCGTAGTGCCCCGGCGTATGATCCAGCTAGGCATGCGGCTCATGATGTCCTCCACCTCCTCGCTTCTAAGTTCATAACGCGAGGGGCCCTGACTCACCAGAGCGTTGTGGCCATTTAGCTTGTAAACAGGTATGTCATCGTCAAACTGATGATCGTTGTGTGGCATAAACTTCATTTTTTAATCTCCCAGTTCCAATTGGTTTTTTACCAGCTCAAAATATTTACCTTTCTTTTTTGTTAGTGCCTGGTGATCGCCGAGTTCCGCTACCCTGCCATTTTCGAGTAACACGATCTGGTCAGCGTTTTTAACCGTACTCAACCGATGTGCGATGATCACCACCGTTTTACCTTTAAAAAAACGGTCAAGGTTTTCCATGATCACTTTCTCATTATTCGCATCCAGCGCGCTGGTAGCCTCGTCAAAAAATATATAGCCGGGGTTTTTATATACCGCCCTCGCTATCAGCATTCTTTGTTTTTGGCCGGTACTGATGCCATTGCCTGTATTTCCAATTTTAGTGGTGTATCCCAGGGGCAGCCCATTAACAAATTCTTCTATATTGCTTACCTTAACAGCATGCAATAATTTGTCTTCATCTATCTTTTCATCGCTTACCGCGATATTGCGTGCAATAGTATCGGAAAAAATAAACCCTTCCTGCATCACAACCCCGCATTGGTTTCGCCACCACTTGGGAGAAAAGCCGGGCAGTTCACTATTACCCACAATTATTTTACCGGTAGAAGGTTCGTAAAAGCGCAGCAATAATTTTAGCAGGGTGGTTTTTCCGCTGCCGCTTGTGCCAACTATTGCCGTCACTTTACCTGCCGGAATAATAAGGTTAATGTCTTTTAAAACAAACGGGCTTTCAGGCCCTGCATATTGAAATGAAATATTCTCAAGGCTGATATCGCCACCGCTTGAACCATAGGGAATTCTTTGCAGGGGAACGGAATCATCTGGTGATGTATCCTTCTCCTCGTTGTCACGGTCATGTATCTCTGCCAGTCTTTCAAGGCTTATCCTGGCATCCTGGGCCGAGTGAAAAAACCCAAGCAATTGCTCGATGGGATTATTCATTTGTCCTATGATGTAGCTAACGCTTAGCATCATCCCAACAGTCATACTTCCATTTACTACCTCGCGTGCCGCCATATAAGATATCAGGATGTTCTTTAACTGGGTAAAAAACTGGTTGCCTGTCTGTTGATATTGTTCCAGGGCAAGGCTGCTGATATTCAGCTTGAATAGCCTGGCTTGTATGCGTTCCCATTGCCAGCGCTTGGGCCTTTCGCAATTATTGAGTTTGATCTCCTGCATGCCGGTAATGAGCTCGTACAAATTGTTCTGGTTGTTGCTTTGCTGCTGGAAACGTTTGTAATCCAATTCTTTTCTTTTATGAAGGAAGAGTATAATGCATAACACGGAAAGTGTGCTTCCCAAAATGAAGATGCCCAGGATGTTCAGGCTATAAATGCCCAGTACCACAGAAAATACCACCAAGGTGACCAGCGAAAAAAGCGTATTCAGGGTACCGGTAGTCAGGAATTGCTCTATCCTTGTATGGTCGTTGATACGCTGGGTTATATCACCGATCATTTTTGTGTCGAAAAAGCGTATCGGTAGTTTCATGAGTTTTATCAGGAAATCTGAGATGATGGAGATATTGATGCGGCTGTTCATGTGCAGTAAGATCCAGCTGCGTAACATCTCTACGCACATGGTGCCTATAAACAATACGAGTTGCGAAATCAATACCAGCCTGATGAAACCTATGTTCTGTTGATTGACCCCATAATCAACCAGGCTCTGCGTAAGAAAAGGAAATACGAGTGAAAGCAGGCTGCCCATCAGCATTCCGAGGAAGAGCTGCCCGACAAATCTGCGGTAAGGCTTCATGTATTGAAGCAGGAAGCCTAGCCCCCGTCCTTTTTTGCTCTCGTCATCCTGTTCGTAAAACAGCGGCGTAGGTTCAAGCATCAGCGCAATGCCCTGCTGGCTGCTTGTGCTGATCCAGTTCTTCATGAAAGTTGCCTTGTCTACCTTTACCAGTCCATGAGAGGGATCGGCGATCAGTATTTTTTCTTTTCCTTTTCGTGCTGAATAATCCTGGGGTGGCAGCACCACAAAATGCTCCTGGTTCCAGTGAATAATGCAGGGCAGTGGTGCCTCCTGGTCCAGTTGCTCAAAATTTAACGAAGCTGAAAGCGTTTTAAAGCCGATCTTCTCGGCTGCTTCACTTATACCAGACAGTGAGACTCCTTCGCGTGTCAGGTAACTGAGGCTTCTTAATTTATCCAGAGAATAGTTCCTGCCGTAATGTTTGGCTATCATCCGCAGGCAGGTTGGGCCACAGTCCATCTGGTCTAGTTGTATGTAAGTAGGAAATGCCATCGGTCACACTTTTTGTAATTGTATTTTTCGGATTGCTAGTTGCGATTCGTAATACTTACTCAGAAAATGATAGATCACCAACTCATGTTTGCGCTGGTTGCATAATAAAATCCGGTTTAAAAACAGATGGATATAGCTGGGCACTAATTCATCGAAAGGGAGAATGGTATTGTCAAATACCCGTAGGGCCCGGATCTTATCTGCGGCCTGCCGTAGCAGGTACGAACGGCTGGCAAATAATTGTACGGCTTCCGTCACCTGGTTTTCCTCATCTCTTGAAGGATCAAGAAAACTGCTGACAAGGCGCATATATTCCCTGTATTTATTATTTAACTGGTCGCTGAGCCGCTTATCGCCGCCAAATTCAGCGAAGAATCCCTGTTGAAGTTTTTTCACCAGGGTAAGTTTGGAACCAGTATCATAATCAAAGTCGCCCAGTAACATATCCAGTCCTCGTGTAGCCAGTAACCAGCGGTATTGCTCTCCTTCTTCTCCATCGAGCAACGCTATGTAATTGATCACGGCCTGGCTGTCGTAATAAAAGATGTCTTCTGTTATTTCTATGGTTCGGGCGCCATAGCGCCTGGTCTCCCGCTGGTAAGTGTCGAGCTGGATCTTGTAGGCGAGGCAGTTTTCTATGCTCAGTTCCATGGCACTGTAGAGCCTTTCGAGTACGGTCTTCCAAAACCCGCTGTTATGGCAATTATGAAATCGCAGGCGGAGATGGTGTTGGGGATCAGCATAGCGCATGAAGAACCACTTATCAATTATTTTATCATTGAGCAATTTTTCCGTTAATGGGTTGACCACTTCTTTCAATATTCTTTCACCGCTACTCGTGCCGCAATAAATCTTTGCATAAAGCCATTGGCTGCCGATGATAAAATTTGTTTGCGGATCTTGCGTTACTTGCCTGGTCAATATAACGGTCTCTTGCTTTGGCAGGTACATCTCTCTTCGGTTAGTGCTATTAGTTACAGCTGTTTTGGGTATCGTTTTAAATGGAATAATGATCTCGTTGGTATGAACACCTCCAGGGCCCTGCACGAAACAGTTGTCGGTAGTTGCCAGCCGCTCCTGCAGTTCTACTCTTTCTTTTTTTATAAGCGTGTCGGCAAGTATCCTCACGCAGGATTCACTGCGAAGGTTGATGGGGAGCGCATTGTCGCCTTCTACTATCTGGAGATGCGATGGCAGGCCGTTAAGTTTCGTGATGTGCTCATAAAATGTCATGTATACGTCAACGTTGGTATCACCGCTGATGGCCTTCCCGTTCAATTCGGGATAATCTTTTTTATGAAGTATCCAGGTTGATTTGCAAAGGATCACCTTGCCATAGCGCACCCGTGGCAGAAAGGGTTCCTCGTTTCCAATAGTCCAGCGCCATCCCGCGGTTCCATGAATTTGCTGGTACTGCAGGTCGCAGATAAACTTGTAGGCGGGAAGGCCCGTCCCGAAATTATGCGCAGTGCTTAAACGGGGAATGATGGTTTTATTGAATTTTTTAGAACGGAGAACAATGCGATCGTCACTTATACTGATCAGGAGGTCGGTTAAGGGGATCTGTCGTTCCAACTCCACGCTTCCCTTTCCGAGGTACACGATTTCATGTTTGCGTAATTCCGGGCGAAGCAACACATTGCCTGTTCTCGCCTCCGGCAGGTGTATCACTTCGGCGTAAATTTGGTCTGGGTTACATTGCTCTTCCTCCAGAAGGCAGGCTTTCACTTTTGCTGCCAGCATGTGATCACCATGGCAGAACCGGCCCATCAGGGTGCCAACAGATGGGCCGCCACAATGGTGCCATTCGAACTGGAAATTACCCGCGTCAATATCCGCAGTTGTTTTGGCAAGGATGGTTCCAATCACATGAAAGCTATCGGGAATGGTTAGGGTACCTGGCTCTTTCAGGTCTTCCAGGTCCTTGTCAGTGATTTCTATCTCTGATTTATTTTCACGCAGGCAATCGTTTAATTTTTTTAATTGAAAATCGTGCAGTTTGCTCCAGGCGATCGTTTTTGGATCTTCCCTTTTACCTGCGATGATATCATCCACGAGCGGGCTATGATCTGCCTGTCCTGCACCTGCTGATCCGTAGCCGATGCCGGTTTCCGCGTCAAGCGCCAATACCAGTGGTACTTCCTGCTGATCATAGCGTTCCAGGAAGGCCTGTCGAAAATCATCCAGGTCGGCAATGCTGGTTAACCGGGAAAGTGACCAAAGCTTCGTGGCATGTCTTTGTACCTCTGTAATTGCCAAAGCGCTGATGGTGTTCTGGCGGGTAGCCATAAACAGGTCCGTTTGCACCAGGTCTTTCAGATGGGTGTCTGGCAGCAGTTCTTTTACAACGGCGTTGGTCTGCAGGTAGCTTTCAATACCGCCGGAGGGTTGATTTAATAACTCGTTAATATGCAACAATTTTTCGGTGATATGCGCAGTATGCTGCAGTGTATCCAGTTTTTTAATGAGCCGGGTAAAAAATTCTTCACCTGTTATAGTAGGTTCCAGCTCACTGACCAGTAGCTGGTTCTGCAGCAGTTCGGTTACGAAGTGCCTGGCTTCTTCGGTGCTTATTTCGCTACTCACAATGCATTGTGCCAGGTTATGTAAGGTGGCGCCCGCAGCCGCTTTGCAAAGAATGGCCTCCAGGTAGTCTGAGCAGTCAACAGCTGACAGATGGTAATGCCTGAATTTATTCTTAACGGAAAACTCGGCGTAGCGATATTTTCCTGCTATTTTATACAGTGAATTGTTTGGAAAATAGCGCAACTGTTCCTGCACTTCTGGCAACAGGCTGATGGATGACGAAAGTTCAGCCACATAGTTCATGTCGAGGCGGCAATGCTTTTTATGTGCTGCGGGCCCTGCCAGTGAAATGCCGGTATTTTCGGTAATGGCTCCCAGGGCACACCCGGCGAACAGCCCGTAAGGCGTGCAACGTGCACTCATGCGAAGAAGGTAGCGAAACAGGGAAAACAACAATTTATTAAGATCCCGGCCATCGGTGATTTTTCCTTCCTGCCATTTCTCAAATTCCTGGTACAATTCCGGGGAGGCAATATAGATGGCCTCCTGCAGGAAACGATTATTGAAGATAGCCTTCAGCCGTTCGTTCAGCTGCGCATGTGGCAAACCGTTAAATTGTTCCAGCACATTCAAGGGTAACAGGGGCGTTCGCAGTAAATAGAAATCTTTGGCTACTATCATAAAAAGCTAAGTACTGTAGGTGAATAGAATCTTTTAATGTGTAAAAGAAAAATAGGCCCTGCATGTAGTTGGTAATTCATTAGTCGGCATTTATGAGAGAGGGTAAACAATTTTTCTATTGGGACTGGATAGTAATTAACCAAAAAATATAAACCAGGTTGTTACCCTGCTTTTTATATTTCCGACAAAGAGGCAGTGTATACACAAACTGGTATTTAATTTTAAACCTTAAAGTTTATTGCTTTTTAAAATTATAAAAGCACGCTTGTTATGAAAAAGAATACAGAAAAAAAATTAAGCCTGGGCAAAATTAAAGTGGCCAGCTTAAGCAAACCCGACCAGCAAATGGTAAAAGGCGGTTTGATGAATATCCGTTGTTCATGTTGCTGCTCAGTAAGCGCATGCGCACGGCAATGCTGCTAGGCTGATCCCTGCATCTTGCACGATCAAGTAACCTCTGCGATATCAGCCAGCAGCTTCTTTCAATAGATCCTTTTTGGCTGATATCCTTCTTTTGGTATTGATTGTACCTGTTACTTCAAACAGATTGCGATGAACAAAACGCCAACACATACAGCAGGCAATAGCAAAAGAATCTATACCGTTTTACAGGCCATCAGTAATGCTTTGCCAGGCTGCATCAAAAAGGACGAAGATGTGGGGCTCCTGAGTGGCCATTGCGGAACCGCTTTATTCTATGCCTATTATTACAAGTTAACGGGCAGGAAGAAATACCTGCTTGAGCTGAACAGGATAATCGTGAACACGGTGGAGACATTGGGCGAACAACCGTTAGGCGGGTCGCATTGCAGTGGCTTTGCGGGCGTGGCCTGGTGCATTCAACACCTGGCGGATAATGGGTTTATTGAGCAGGAGGGAGTGGAGGATATTTTTTCCGAGCTCGATCCGCACATGATGAAATTCATGCAGACGGAACTGGCTAACGGGCGCTATGATTTTCTACACGAGGGACTGGGCCTGGTACTTTATTTTTTGAATAAACTGCCTGATGAAAGTGTTCGCCATAACCTGGAGGAAGCCGTGGCATTGATCGGGGAACACGCTGTTTCCGGTGAATGTGGAATAAGGTGGAAAGACAATTTCACGCAGAAAGGCCGCTTAGGGAACCAGTGTGCTGCTTTCAACCTGGGACTCGCCCACGGGGTGCCTTCCATTATCTCTGTGTTGTGTTTGTTGTATGAGAAAAATATATCGGTCAGCAAAACGTTGCTACTGATTGAAGGTGCCGTTAAATGGTTACTCTCCACTCGAAACAGTAAGCGCGAGGGATCCCTTTCGTTATACCCGAGCATCGTCTCGGCAGATAACCAGGCGATAGGTGAAGTACATAGCCGGCTTGGCTGGTGTTATGGAGACCTCGGTATCGCAGTCACATTATGGAATGTAGGAAAACGTTTAAAAAACGAGCAATACAAACAGGAAGCACTTAATATTTACGATTATACTATGGTGAGCCGTGATAAAGTAAATGGTATTATCGGCGACGCCTGTTTGTGTCATGGTACGATGGGAGTATCTCACATCTTTCACCGGGCCTACCTTGAAACCGGTGACCCCGCGTATTCAGCGTCGGCGGAGCGGTGGCTGCATGAGACACTCGAAATGGCCACCTGGCAGGATGGGCCTGCAGGATTCAAGAATGAGGTACGAGACGGGTACCAGGACAGCTACAATTTACTGGAAGGTATCAGCGGCATTGGCCTCGCCCTGATTGCTGCATTGGATAAAGGCAAAGACCCCGGCTGGGACCGGTGTTTGCTTTTGTCATAAATCTTTTTAATCAAATGGTAATACTGCCATCGGTTTATTACCTGCTGGTATCAGATTCAAAACTCATCACTAAAATTTATCAACAATTAAAAACTTCCACAATGTCTATTAGTATTCCAGCGCTTCATGTTACCACGAAGGCTTCTGTAAAAGGCTCTGCAAGGGTATTTATCGAAAGTCGCAAAGATGCCACCCATCCCGGCACTTTCGACATCAAAATCGATGTAAGATTTGACGCCAGTTTAGATGATTATCCTGTATTGACCTCGCTTATTATTACGTCACAAATGAACGATGCATCCGGACCCGCCCTGGTCACCTATACCGCTACCACCATTGAACTGATGAATTCTTATGGAAAGTACAATCCAACCATATTCTTCACCGGCAGGTGCAGATCAAGCTTCCAGGAGTTGAAGGGTTGTAAATATTGGGTGATGATCGCAAACAACAAGCCGGTAGGTACACAGGGAACGCCTGACATAGTAGGCTTTGCCATCACCGATCGCAATGGTACCCGCGTAGCTTATGGAACAGGCCCTGTTCAGTCGGGCGACCTGGATGTGGCTGGCGTAAACGTGTAATGGAAGGTGTTGAAGAAATTCGCAAAATTACTGTGGATGTCGTGATAGTCACTTGGAGTCCGATGATATTCATATTAGACCTGGTTCCGTCATGAGCCTTGACAAGAAACAATACCAGTGTTTCTACATCGCAGCAGGAGCAGGAAGTATTGGCTCCGTCAGGAGCCTCGTGTCTGCGGGAACGTATCTTGAGCAGGAGATGCAAATAATAAAAGACACTTCGACACGGCGGTTAGTAATGCTTACCCGGGTACTTCATTGTTCTTAATTGAAACAATAAAAAAATTTATTACAAAATTTCTGCTACCGTCTTTCAACCATTAGTTTTGTGCACCCATGACAAAAGTAAAGACGTATAAAACGCCACAGGAATATCTCAATGAAACGGAGGCTGTCCTGGATGAAAGAGAACTGGAAAACAACCTTATACTGGGCATTTGCAACGGTTTTCCAGACAAGTCAAAAGAAATGGCACATTGCCGGTTCATCAACTCGTTTGACAATGGCAGGATAAAAGCTTCATCGATAATGACCATTCCCAAAGCAATTGTTTCAGGATATAGAGCGAACGGTTCAGACATTAGAAAACTAGCTGACTATTATTCAACGCATCAAATTGACCTGGTCGGTGTTTTTGGAGAAAGCTTATACGCAGATTGTTTTGCAGGTTTTTACCCGAAGCAAACAGTAGGTGTCAAGACAATGATTGTTCACCAGCTTCGGGAGGTAAACGAAATAGCATTGACAGGGGGAACTTTTGGAATCGCAACAAATGCGGACATTGACATACTGTCGGAATGGACCAATAATTTTTACGAAGAGTCTAAACTGGTTCCCAGGAAAACAAGCGACGAAATAGCAAGTACTGTAAAAAGTTATCTTGGCAATGGTGACCTGTTTACCTGGACGGATAACGGTGAGATTGTTAGTATGGCCGGTATTGTACGAAAGACCAGGCATATAGGTATTGTTGGATTTGTTTATACACCCCGGGATAAAAGAGGGCATGGTTATGCAACGAGTTGTGTAACGAAATTAAGTGAGTGTATCTTACAAACGGGTTTCAAAAGTTGCGGTCTTTTTACAGACAAATCAAATCCTACTTCCAATAAAATCTATCAACGAATAGGGTACGAAGCAATATCCGAATTCAGTGACATAGAATTTGGATGAGGATTCCGTTGGCGGAAACCATCTACACGTACATCGATAATCAGCTTTCATTCAAAACGGCTTCTTTATTGTATTTCGACCTGTAACTTAATGGAGATAGACCGGTTATCTTTTTAAAAACTTCCCTGAAGGCCTTATCATCTGAGTAGCCTACTTCATTCATCACCTCAAAAATACTTTTCCTGCCTTTTTCGTAAACACCCGAGGATCTACGTCTTGCCCAGGTCACAGATCAGGCATAGTTT